>CANODN010000047.1 GCA_947564765.1 uncultured Roseburia sp.
AAAAGTGACCAGATACGGTATTGCTCCGGAAAACGGATGGCCTGCATGGTTTAACATTGCTTACAGAACCGGCAGGAGTAGAGCAAATTAATTTAAATACAACCAGAATCGCCGGACGTATTCACATGCCTGCAGAAAAAGTTAAGATCATGATAGAAGATAATATTAATGATGATGATGACTTTTCTACCTGTTATTATGCAGATGTAGACGAAAACGGAAATTTTATTTTTGATCATTTGAATTTTAAAGAATATGGAGGAATAAGATGCGATATGCAGATTGGTATTTGTTATGATTATGATCAGGAAAAAAATTCTTATAGTCATACAGGGCTGCGCCGGTACAGAATAAAATAAAACGTAAACTATTTCATATGAAAACATCGCCGGAAAATGGTTTTTCCATATTTCCGGCGGTGTTTTTCTTTGAATCTGTCCGTCAATATGATATAATGCTGATGTACATGAGTTCAAAGGAGGAAAAGTACGAATGGATAAACGAAGAACACAGCAATCAGTGATTTTAGCAGCCGCAGTGATTGTGATTATAATTTTGATACTTATCATAGCTAAAGTTATTAATAAATATACACCGACAAAGGAAGAAATGGACTTGTTTGAATATTATGGCATATCGGATGAATCATCCACAGCCATTGTACTGGACCATGAAATTATACCGCAGCAGGCAGTGATCAGAGACGGGGCCTTGTACGTGGATTATGAGACAGTAAGAGAATTATTTAACAGCCGTTTTTACTGGGATGCAAATGAGAATCTTCTATTATATACAACACCATCCGACGTCATATCCGCAGAAGCATCCGGCAAGGATTATTACATTACAAAAGAAAAAAAGAGCGAGAAATACACCATCGTATATGCAGATGCCGAAACGGCGTACATTGCATTGGAGTATGTAAAGAAATTTACGGATATGGATTACCGGTTTTATGAAGATCCAAATCGAATTGTAGTAACCATGGACTGGGAGGATGAAACAGTCGTTCCGGTCAAAAAGGATACGCAGGTCCGTTTCAAGGGAGGAATTAAAAGTCCGATTCTTTCCCAGGTGGAAAGTGAAGAGGATTTGATTTTACTGGAAGAGGGGGAAGACTGGGATAAGGTTGTCACAGCAGACGGTATTATCGGTTATGCCCGCAGTAAAAAACTGGGAGAAGGAGAGAAAAAGAGTTATAAGCATAGTTTTGAAAAAGAAGAGTTTTCCCATATTCTAAAAGACGAAAAAATCAATATGGCATGGCATCAGGTAACAACAAAGGATGCCAACAATATGGTAGCAGATGTGATTTCCAAAACAAAGGGATTAAATGTTATTTCTCCCACCTGGTTTTATTTAAATGATAACGAAGGAACGTTGATGGATCTTGCCAGCAAGGATTATGTAGATTACTGCCACAGTCAGGGGATTGAAGTATGGGCTCTGGTAAGCAATCTGGAAAACGAAGAGGTAGATACGACAACGGTTCTGACACATACCTCAAAGCGGACCAATATGGTGAATCAATTGATTGCCGCTGCAATCCAATACGATTTTGATGGAATCAATGTAGATTTTGAATCCATCAGTGCGGAAGCGGGAGAAGGATATATCCAGTTTATCCGTGAGCTTTCCTTAAAATGTGAAAACAACGGCATCATTTTATCGGTAGATAACTATGTGCCTACGGAATATACGGCTTTTTACAATCGAAAGGAACAGGCAAATTTTGCAGATTATATCATTATCATGGGATATGACGAGCATTATGTGGGATCGGACGAAGGTTCCGTTGCTTCAATTGGTTTTGTAAAGGACGGCATAACAAATACATTAAAGGAGGTTCCGGCCAACCAGACCATACTGGCGGCGCCGTTTTTCACCAGAATCTGGAAAGAAACGCCAAAAGCAGCATCGGATGACGTAGAGGCAGCATCTGAAGATTATGTTCCTTATGAGCTTTCTTCTCAGGCAGCAGGTATGGAAGAATCCTGGAATATGGTATCTGCAAACGGAGTGGAGGCAACCTGGTCAGAAGAGGATGGCCAGTATTATGCACAGTATCTGAATGAAGGAGATACCTATAAAGTGTGGCTGGAGGATGCAGAATCTATGGAACTGAGATTGAAAGCAGCATCGGAAAACAAACTGGCAGGTATGGCTTTCTGGAAGCTGGGATTGGAGCAGAGTAATATCTGGGATACGATTTTGAAGTATATGAATTAAAACTAACAGGTCTTTTATGCAAGATTATGCATCAAAAGGCCTGTTTTTTTGATAAATTCTCATGATTTTATTTTTTATAGGTTTTAATAAAACGAGAACGGTTCCCGGCTTGTAAAATCGGGAGGTTTATAGTAGTATGAAGATACGAAAACGAAAGGGAAAGCAGGTGGGAAATTTGACAGTGACGGAACAGATAGACCAGAAACATGAGGAAGATTTACAGAGGCTGAAAGGTTTTCGCCTGCTTGATGATGATTTTCTCACAAAATGTTTTGAGGAAGATACAGCAAGCATAGAATTGGTCTTGCGGATTGTGCTGGAAAAGCCGGATCTCAAAGTGCTGGATGTTCGCACACAGGTATTTGTGGAGAACCTGCTGAACCGTTCCGTGCGGCTGGATATTCTGGCAACAGACGATACAGGAGTAAAACTGAATGTGGAAGTACAGCGTTCGGATAAAGGAGCTGGGAGAAAAAGGGCAAGATACAACAGCAGCATGATGGATGCAAACCTTTTGAAGAAAGGCGAGGATTTTGACCAGCTGCCGGAAACGTGGGTAATTTTTATCACGGAAAATGATGTGATGGGAAAAGGGCTGCCGCTCTATCCGGTGGAACGGTGTTTTTTAGGAACAGGTGAGAAATTTGAGGACGGTTCGCACATACTGTATGTGAATGGTGCTTACCGTGAAGATACGCCGATTGGGAAGTTAATGCATGATTTTTCTTGTACAGACGCAGCAGATATGTATTATGGAACATTAGCAGAGCGGGTGAAATTTTTCAAAGAGAGCAAGGAGGGAATCGAGATTATGTGCCGGGCTATGGAAGATATGAGGAATCAGACATTGAAAGAGGGAATGAAAGAAGTTGCGCTCCGTATGTTGGCGGCTGGCAAATATGCTTTAGAGGAAATCGTTAATATTTCAGGACTTTCTCTTGAAGAAGTCAAACAACTGAAAGCTGATAGAAGTGCATAGGCAGAGTTATAGAGCCGGGAATCTAAATAAACAGGTCTTTTATGCAAGATTATGCATCAAAAGGCCTGTTTTTTCCGATTAAATTGCATTGTTTTCATTTTTATACTTGTTTTTATGCATAAAGATGTTACAATATATAATATTTGTTCTGAAAGGGAGGAAGATAGAAGATGAAAAAAACAGCAGCATTATTATTAACAGCAGCTATGACAATGACTATGTTATTTGCAGGATGCGGCGATGCGGCAAAAGACGCAGATACGAAAAATGCAGACAATGAAGCAAACGTTGAAGACGTTTCAGGTACAGAAAGCGCTCAGGGAGAAGGACCTCTTGCAGATGGTGTGTTAAACGTAGGAACCAATGCAGAATTCCCGCCGTTTGAATTTGTAGGAGACGACGGAGAGCCGGATGGCTTTGATATGGCATTGATTAAAGCAATTGGTGAAAAGCTGGGTGTAGACGTAGTTGTAGAGAACATGGAGTTTGATTCTCTGGTAGCTTCCATTGGCAGCAAAATTGATGTGGCAATCGCGGGCATGACAATTACAGATGAGCGTAAAAATGCAGTCGATTTTTCCGATGAGTATTACGAGGCCGTACAGTATGTTATTGTTTCTGCAGATTCCGAAATTGCTTCTGCAGCAGATTTGGAAGGAAAAAATATCGGTGTTCAGCTTGGAACAACCGGAGATTTCATTGTAGAAGATATCGAAGGCGCAACAGCTGCACAGTACAACAAGGCAGTTGATGCCGTAAATGATTTAAGAAACGGAAGAGTAGACGCTGTTATTATTGATAAAAACCCGGCTCAGGTATTTGGTGAGCAGTTTAAAGATGAAGTAAAGCTGTTTGACGGAGAGAGCCCTGAATTTGGATTTGAAAAAGAATATTATGCAATTGCTCTGCCAAAAGGCGATGCAGAATTGGCAAAATCCATCAATGACGCGCTTGCAGAGCTGAAAGAAGACGGAACCTTTGATGAATTAGTAACACAGTACATAGGAAACTAAAGCAGGCAGAATTGGAGAGAAGCAATGAATGAATGGTTTGCAGACGTAGCATATAAATTTCAGATTGCTTTCCTTGACGGTGACCGTTGGAAGCTTTATATAAGCGGTCTTGGCGTTACATTGCAGATTTCACTTTTTGCTGCAATTTTAGGTGTAGTGATCGGTATTGTTGTGGCGTTAATGAAGCTGTCCACCAGAAAGGATGGAAAGCGCTCTTTCTGGTCTGTGATTGCCCAGATTTATATTGATGTAATTCGAGGGACACCGTCGGTACTGCAGCTTTTGATTATGTGGTTCATTGTGATGAAGGGCAGCAAAAACGGCGTTCTTGTAGCAGTGCTGACGTTCGGTATCAACAGCGGCGCTTATGTGTCCGAGATTATGCGGGCGGGAATTCAGGCAGTCGATCATGGACAAATGGAGGCAGGACGTTCTCTGGGATTATCCAAGGGACAGACCATGCGTTATATTATTTTGCCCCAGGCAGTCAAAAATGTACTGCCGCCCATTGGCAATGAATTTATTGTATTGCTGAAAGAAACGGCAATTGTCGGCTATGTCAGCCTTTCTGATTTGACCAGAACTGCAAGCCAGGTTTCTTCCAGAACATTCGAGGCATTTATGCCTCTGATCGGCGCAGCCGTTGTTTATTTTATCATCATTAAAATATTAAGTAAGTTAATTGAATTGTTGGAGAGGAGGCTGCGCAAAGGTGATCACCGTTAAAAATCTGCATAAATCCTTTGATAAGATAGAAGTATTAAAAGGTATCGATTACCATGTGGAAAAAGGGGAAAAGATCGTAATTGTCGGTCCCTCCGGTTCCGGAAAAAGTACCTTTCTGCGCTGCATGAATCTGTTAGAACGGCCTACAAGCGGTGAAATCTGGTTTGACGGCCAGCTGATTACCGATCCCAAAACGAATATCAACAAGGTCAGAGAACATATGGGAATGGTATTTCAGAACTTTAATTTGTTTAACAACCTTACCATTATGGGAAATATTACCTTAGCTCCAGTGAAACTCAAGCTGATGAATCAGGAAGAGGCAAATGAAACGGCATTAAGTCTTTTAAAGCGAGTCAATCTGACCGAGAAGGCAGATGCTTATCCGTCCCAGTTATCCGGCGGACAACGGCAGAGAATTGCAATTGTGCGTTCTCTTGCTATGAATCCAAAGGTAATGCTTTTTGACGAACCGACATCGGCCCTTGATCCGGAAATGGTAGGGGAAGTGCTGGATGTTATGAAGGAGCTGGCAGAGAGCGGCATGACAATGGTAGTCGTAACCCATGAAATGGGATTCGCAAGGGAAGTTGGCAGTAAGGTTTTATTCGTGGATGAAGGAATCATCATGGAAGAAAACACGCCGGGAGAATTTTTTACCAATCCCAAAAATCCAAGATTACAGGATTTTCTTTCAAAAGTGTTATAAAGATAAACAAAACGGGAGAATGCAGTATGCGCTCCCGTTTTTATATATCACTTGTAATTAAAAATGAAATAGAGTATTCTTGTTACAGGTTAATGGAAGGGATAACGTAAAATGAAGGATGAAAAAACAGGAACCGCGGTACCCCGGATGCTGCAGCTGGTTTCAAAAGAGAGCTTTTCTCTTTTGGATTTGGGCAGCGGGACGGGAAAAACAAACGAGCTTTTGATGCATGCAGTGGCAGAATATTGGGGCGTGGATTATGTAAACAGCGGTAATGCTGCTATTATAGAAGAATATAATCAGGGCGATTTTCCGTCTGTATGGGCAGATACGGTGTTTTGCACAGATTGTCTGGAGTATATCAAAGATGTGGATTCCTTTTTGGAGAAGATGTGCCATAGCAGCAGGCAGGAAATTTTAATTTCTTATTGTACATTCGAAGATGAAAGTGATATTAAGGTAAGAGAGAGCCATGGTTTTCAAAATCATATGACGGAAATTGATTTGATCAAAAAATTTCGGAAAAACGGATTTTCTCTGAATTTGTCAGAAAAAACAGAGGAATCGGTTTCTGTTTTCAAATTTACAAACGCAAGGCAGAAAATGATTTATGAAGTCTGTGGGAGACATTTGACCTATTTGGGGGAGGATGCATTAAAGGATTTAATGGAGGCTGCGGCAAAAACCGATGATCTTGACGGCTGCATCATCGAGACAGGATGTGCGCTGGGAGGCTCCGGTATTTGTATTGCTCATGAAAAGAGGAAGGAAAAGCCCTTGTTCATTTATGATGTATTTGGGATGATTCCTGAGCCGGGAGAAAAGGACGGAGAAGATGTTTTAGCGAGATATCAGGAAATCAGACAGGGAAAATCTTCCGGAATAGGCGGTGATTTGTATTATGGGTATCAGGATAATTTGTTGGAAACCGTGAAAAGCAGTTTTTGTTCTGTTCTTGGAATGGAAAGTCCAAAGGAAGCAAATATTGAATTTGTCAAAGGACTGTTTCAGGATACCCTGATCTGCAGAGAGCCGGTGGCTTTGGCCCATATCGATTGTGACTGGTACGATTCCGTTATGGTTTGTCTGGAACGGATTGTACCGATGCTGGTACAGGGAGGTATCCTGGTCATTGACGATTATGACTGCTGGTCCGGCTGCAGGCGGGCAGTGGATGCATATTTTAAAGATAAACAGGAACAGTTTTTATTTGAAAAGAAAAGCAGACTGCATATTATAAAAAAATAATATATCTATGGCAGCGGCCGGTTCATTTTAAAACATCGGATCTTATATATTTGCCGGAAAAGCCGATTTCAGCTGCACATCAGAGAAGCCAGAAAGATACTGGCGGCGATACCGCTTAACGTAGCAAATAATGCACCGGGAAGAGTAAAACGTGTCTTTTTTACATGCACATGCATAAAATAAATACTCATCGTATAGAAAATCGTTTCCGTGCAGCTCATCATAATAGAGGCCGAAAGACCGATAAAAGAATCGGTACCGTAAGTTTTAAACAAATCCAAAAGCAGCCCGGTGGCTGCAGAGGAAGAAAACATTTTTACAATAGCGGCAGGAATCAGTTCTGTTGGAAAATGAAGGGGACCTGTCAGTTTTTTTAAAATTTCCGAAAGAAAATCAAAAAATCCGGAGGCGCGCAGAATACCTACGGCAGTCATCAGTCCTACTAAAGTAGGAAGTATGTCAATTACCGTAAAAAATCCGTCTTTTGCCCCTTTTAAAAAATCCTGATAGACATTTTGATGATTTAAAAGTCCGTAGGCAACAATCAGAAAAACAGTGAGCGGAATGATAGATTCGGATAAAAATAATAAAAACTGCATATATATGCTCCAGGGTGTTTTCTTTTCAATATATGATACAAACAAATAATCCATGAAAATAATTAAAACAGGAGAGATACAATGATATATAATAATGTTTTGGATGCAATCGGACATACGCCGATTGTACGGCTGAATCGGATGAATCGTCCGGACAGTGCAGAGGTTCTGGTCAAATTTGAAGGATTAAACGTAGGGGGTTCCATTAAAACCAGGACAGCATATAATATGATACTGGCTGCAGAAAAAATGGGGCTTGTACATAAGGATACGGTAATTGTGGAGCCCACCAGCGGCAATCAGGGAATCGGGCTTGCTCTTGTGGGAGCTGTGCGGGGATATAAAACCATTATTATTATGCCCGATTCCGTCAGTGAAGAGCGCAGGCTTTTAGTAAAACATTACGGTGCTGAAGTAAAGCTAATCCACGACGCCGGAAACATCGGAGAATGTATTGAAAAATGTTTACAGACTGCCCTTACAATGGCCAAAGAAGATCCAAACGTATTTGTTCCCCAGCAGTTTGAAAATCCCAATAATATCAAGGCGCACAAGCATCATACTGCCCTTGAAATTTTAGAGCAGGTGGCAGGTCCGATTCACGGGTTTTGCTCCGGAATCGGTACAGGCGGCACCATTACCGGAATCGGCGAAGTATTAAAGGCACAGAATCCGGATATTTTAATCTGGGCAGTGGAGCCGGAAAACGCAGCAATTCTGGCCGGAGGTACGATTGGAACCCATATGCAAATGGGAATCGGCGACGGCGTGATTCCTCAGATTTTAAATCAGAATATTTATGAGGATATCTATATTGTAAGCGATGAAGAGGCCATTCAGACAGCCAAAGATCTTGCACGGCTGGAGGGCATTATGTGCGGGATTTCCAGCGGTACCAACGTAGCTGCAGCGCTTAAAATGGCAGAAAAATTGGGCAGCGGAAAAACAGTTGTAACGGTTCTGCCAGATACGGCGGAGCGTTATTTTTCCACGCCTTTATTTGAAGATTAGAGATACCCGGTATCTTTTATGCGTGGAAAAAATGCAAAGTACAGCAGAAAGGAAATGCTATGGAGTTTATCACACAACTGGACGGAGCCGTTTTACTGTGGATACAGGAATATCTCCGCAAAGATTTTCTGAATCCGATTATAACCTTTATTACAAGTCTTGGCGATGCAGGCTGGTTTTGGATTTTGCTGTCAGCTCTTTTGCTGTTTACAAAAAAATACCGCAAAATCGGACTTACGGGACTGCTCGCACTGTTCATTGGGTTTTTGATTACAAATCTCTGGCTGAAAAATATGGTGATGAGAGTGCGTCCCTATGAAGTCGTCGAGGGGTTGACACTGATTGGAAGAAAAGCCCACGACTTTTCTTTTCCCTCCGGTCATTCTACCGCTTCTATAGCGGCGTCCACCGTTTTTCTTATGATGATGCCAAAAAAATTTGGAATAGCGGCGTTTTTGCTTGGGATTTTTATTTGTTTTACACGATTATACATCGGCATACATTATCCGACGGATGTGCTGGCAGGAATGGTCATAGGCTTTGCAGCAGCCTTTCTTGCTGTTTGGATTGTGAAAAAGAAAGATCCTTCGTTTGAAAAAATTTCATAATATAGAAAAGCAAGAAGGGACTATCAGAAATGTTATCTTTCTGACAGTCCCTTCTGTTTTTATGATGCACTTATGCATTAAATGAATCGGTTTTAACGGGTGGATTTTGATATAATTTGCGTTCGATAAATCTTTTTTCGATTGCAAGTTGCTTTTTGACAGATTCAATATCATTATCTTCTGCAATCAATTCGAGTCGTTCTACCAGTTCAAGCTGATCGAGCAGATAACCATTGTATTCTTTTTCATTTATTGGCATACTGCTTCACCTCTCTGTTCCATAAAAATGTGTATTTGTAATGTGTTATGCATCCAGCTTAATGTTAGCAAGCAGTGATCCAAGGCTTGTAGAAGCAGATTCATGGGATACGAATTCTTCTACACTCTTATCAATGGCATCTGCTTCGGTATCCGCCATTTCCTCTTCCAATACACGCATGCTCAGGCTGATTTTATTATCGTTGGTATTTAAAATCTTTGCTTTTACACTTTGTCCGACCTTCAAAACCTCTCCGGGTTTCTTAATTCTTCTGGTACAGATCTGTGAAATATGCACCAGGCCGCTCAAACCGTTGCCGATATTGACAAATGCGCCGTAAGGCATAAGGCTTTCTACCGTTCCTTCCACTACAGTGCCTGGTACCAGCATAGAGATTTTATGATTGTGCTCTTCTTCCGCTTTTTCCCGTTCAATTACTTTTGCAGAAAGAACAAGCTTTTTCTGGCTCTGGTCAACGGTAATTACCCGAACCTCCACATCCTTTCCAAGCCATGGATTACAATCTTCCACATAATCAAGGCTCAAATGGGAGGCCGGAATAAATCCCCGGATTCCTTCCAGATAAGCAATGACGCCGCTGGGAACAATGCCTTTGATACGAACCTTTAAATTGGTGCCTTCCTCTAAATACTGATTCAATTTCTCCCATGCAAGTACATCATTGGCATCTTTTCTGGAAAGCAAAAGGTTGCCTTCTCCGTCATCCATACGGATAATCGTAGCTTCTAACGTATCTCCTACCTGAACCGATTCCATCAGATTAAAGTCCGGATCGCTGCTGATTTCCTCTGCCTTGATGATGCCGGGAGCATAATACTTAAGATCCAGTGTAACATCTTCTTCTGTAACTGCAATTACCGTGCCGGTGATAATGTCTCCTTCGGATAATTTGCGGAAAGAAGCTTCCAGCTCATCCTTATAGTCGTTCATGGATTCCGTTACCTGCGTTGTTGTTTCCTCTGCCATTTTACACACTCCTTCTGTTTTGTTTTTCTATGGGCTTATTATAGCATATAAGAGGTCTTTGAGAAACAAAATCATTTATTTTATAATAATTTTAGAATCAAGGATAAAAATTTTCATTACGAGGCATATATATCGGATCATGGGAATATAATAGATATCAAAACAGATAGAAGAGCGTATTCTATCCAAAAAAGCCATATAAAAGATGTTTTTCTAAAGGAAATCAGATACGGCGGAAAGTGGCTGGATGTTATAGGATACCGCTTGATTGTCATCGCAGATAAAAAATACAGATTCGATTCCGTATGGCTGGACAAAGAAAAGGAGCAAAAGAAAGCCGAAATGGAACGGTTTTTGCAGTTGTTTAAAAGTTTAATTTGACAATCTTTATAGAAACGGCTATAATAGCCATGCATGAAAAGAGAATAGCGCGGGGTGGAGCAGTCTGGAAGCTCGTCGGGCTCATAACCCGAAGGTCATAGGTTCAAATCCTGTCCCCGCAATTAAAAAGCATGATTGCAGATGTTTTTATCTGATGCAGTCATGTTTTTTTGTTCTTTAAAAAATTTTAAAAGATATTCCATGTTTTTCTTAATGAAAAAAGGGTATGATTTTAGAAAACAATGGGAGGATTTCGTATTTATGAAAGAAAACAGACAACGTAATTTGACAAGAGGGTTATTATTGATCTATCTTTTGGTTTTAACTTGGATTATTCTGTTCAAAATGCAGATAAATCTATCCTATATAGGCAGCATGGGATATCGGAACATC
>CANODN010000048.1 GCA_947564765.1 uncultured Roseburia sp.
CTTCCATTGCAAGTCTCATGTAATCTTCTGAATGCATAACTCACTTCCTTTCACATTTCAGGCCAGGACAAAATATCGGTAAAAAACGGCTCTGAAATAGAATGCTATTTCAGAGCCGGGTATAGTATCGTACATACTTCCTGATTCACGATTTTATCTCTTCTTTCATCCAGACTATACTGTCGGCTTCGGAATTCTGGCTGACCGGATATCGCTATCCGAATCAGAGTCACCGAATCATGCCTTGCGGCTCGTGGGCTTTACCACCGGTAGGGAATTTTCTGCTTCTGCAGAATCACCCTGCCCTGAAGATTCCTATTTAATTTTAACTGTACTTAGAGTATCACAGTACACAAATTATGTCAAATGCCCTTTGCATACACCGCAGCATCCGAAAGCTCCTCTTCGATCCGCAGAAGCTGATTGTATTTCGCCACCCGGTCCGTCCGGCAGGGTGCACCCGTTTTGATCTGTCCGCAGTTTAAGGCAACTGCCAGATCTGCAATCGTCGTATCCTCCGTTTCTCCGGAGCGGTGGGAAACGACAGCCGTATAGCCTGCCCGGTGCGCCGTCTCAATCGCCTCCATAGTTTCGGATATGGTTCCGATCTGATTTAATTTAATCAAAATAGAATTGCCGCAGCCCTTTGCTATCCCCTGTTTCAAACGTTTCGTATTGGTCACAAATAAATCGTCTCCCACCAGCTGTACCTTGGAACCAAGGCGTTTCGTCAGCTTTTCAAATCCGTCCCAATCCTCCTCGTCCAGACCGTCTTCAATGGAATAAATCGGATATTTGCTGCAAAGCTCCTCATACAAAAGTATCATCTCCTCAGAGGTCCGCATAACGGCAGTAACATTCGGCTGCGTCTGCTTTAAAATCTCACTTTCCCCTTCAAAAACATACATTTTTTCTTTCTCATGATACAGCTCTGAAGCCGCGGCGTCCATGGCAAACATAATATCCTTGCCGCAGGTATAGCCTGCCCCTTCCACAGCTCTTGCTAAATAGTCAAACACCTCAAATGCGTCTTTTAAATCGGGAGCAAAACCGCCCTCGTCACCTACTGCCGTAGATTTTTGATCCTGTTCCAAAATCTTTTTTAAGGAATGGTAAACCTCGGCTCCCATGCGAAGCGCTTCCTGAAAGGATTTTGCTCCAACCGGCATAATCATAAATTCCTGAAAATCCACGGTGTTTCTGGCGTGTCTGCCGCCATTTAAAATATTCATCATGGGAACCGGAAGTTTGTATGCATTTGTACCGCCAAAATACCGGTACAAGGGCAGATGCAGTGCATTTGCCGCAGCCTTTGCAACGGCAATCGATACGCCGAGCATGGCATTGGCTCCTAACTTTTTCTTATTGTCTGTTCCGTCCAGTGCCATCAGCCTTGCATCAACCGCTCTCTGATCCAGTGCATTTTGTCCCATCAGCTCTTTTGCAATTTTCTCGTTGATATGGGAAACTGCTTTTTTTACCCCTGCTCCCCCATAACGTTTCTCTCCGTCCCGAAGCTCCACTGCTTCGAACTGTCCGGTAGAGGCGCCGGAAGGAACTGCCGCCCTTCCGCAGGATTTTCGTTTCGTTTCATGATTTTTTACAACAACCTCGGCTTCTACCGTAGGATTTCCCCTGGAATCCATAATTTCCCGTCCGCGTACTTCTACAATCTCCAGATATGCTTTCATAATCAGGCTCCTTTGCTTTCATTTTTCTTAGCATATCCGACTATGAAAAAAATATACGGCTACTCGAGGGAAACCACCGTACAAATCCCGCTTTCCGCCATTTCATATTCAAAGGAAATCAGATCGCCTGCCGTATACTTTACAATTTCCACAAGCGTTGTATCCGCCACATTTACATCAAAAATTTCTTCCGAATCCTCCAGGCAGACATAGTAATGGGTGTTCCCTTCTATCACCACAGGTGCAATGGAAGCAATCTTTCCTTTTGCTTTTTCATAAATACCGGTTGCCTCACTCTTTGTAATTCCGTTTGTTGCAAGAAGCTTCACATATGATTTTTCACATTCCTGAACGGTATCTCCAATAGCAACCCACTGATATTTCTGCACATTTACCATTGCATACTTTTTCACAAGCCCTGCGCCGTCTTTTAACGCCATAAAATACGTAGGCTCTCCGGAAATATTTAAAAGCAGCGGAAAGCTTGCCCGGTAACCGAGGTTTTGTACCTGTCCTTCCGCAGAGGACATGGCGGAATCCTCAATAGCTCCTTCCACTGTATAAAACTTCGTCTCCATGGTACGCTGATTCATCAATACAAATCCAACATTGGACTGATCTCCGCTGACGGAGGTTACTCCGGTATACACCCAGACGTCATCCTCTAATGCAATGTAATTATATCCGTTTGTGGTCTGCAGGCAGTCCTTCTGTCCCAGAATGCTGTTAAAATATCCGTGTTTTAAGGTTCCGTTATAATTATAAAGCCGGGTTAAAAGCTCTGCCGAATAGACCTTATCAATCCAGTTCGGTACATTTTCCACATCATACTCCCGACACGCTCCGGTAATTGCATTGCAAAGCACAACTTCCCCGATGGTCTGTCCGCCGAACAATCCGATATTAAATTTTTTCACCGGACAAACCCAGTAAGGCGTGCCCTCATCGTCAATTTCAAAGAAAATCTGATCATCAAAAATATAGGTTGGATAGTGAAAACGCAAATGCCGGTAGATATTGCGGTTAAAAAGTTCCGATTCAGAATAACGAATCCCTGCGCTTAATTTCACACATTCTGTATTCTGCGTTGCCATATCAATGCGAATATAAGCCGGAATCCCCTCTTTCTGGTTGGTCAGCCATTTAATCGGGCTGGCATACACAAGAGGCGCCACCCGCACCGGCGTATCCTGATAATTGATCTGGGTATATTCGCTGCTCACCTCAAACTGGGATACCATATCTACCATACTTCCCATTTTCCGGTTTCCCAAAAGCTCTGCGGAATTTTTGTCCAGAAGGGGGATCGTATTGTAGCTGACCTCTTTGATGTCTCTGGAAAAATCACTGTTTTCCACGGTAAGAAGCTTCTGATATTTCGAAGCATTTACAATCGGAGAAGAAAGCACCGATCCTGCCAGAAATACCACTGCCGTCAGAAGAAACAAAGCGATTCCCACCTTCACCAATTTTAATTCTGTAACTAACTCTTTTGGATTCCAAGCCCTTTTCTGACTTTTGATATCCCTGCCGCTTTTGATCAATGCATAAGCAACCGTCAATGCTGCAATCAAAAATAACAGACACTGCCAAAAGCCGACGGAATGGATATTGACTGCAGGAATCGTTACATAATAATAAATCCCCAGCAAAATCAATAAAATTACGACAATTGCTGCTTTTTTCACTCCTTTTTTCATGTTCCGTTCTCCTTTCATCTTACTGCGCTGTTTTTTATTCCTCCAATGCTTTTTCGATCTGCCCTCTTGCTTCCTCCGATAAATGATCCAGCAGATAATTCCTGCTCCCTCCGGAAGGCTTTAAATGTTCTTCCAGTACTTCTTCCTTTATCCTGGAAATTTCCAGCAAAAGATCCTGCGCCGATAAAAGCAGACATCCGGCGCCTCGTATAATGATCTGCTCCATACCGTCGGAGGTTGCTACCGTAATGCGGTATTTCTTTCCGTTTTCATGAGAAAATTTTTCGATATAGGCGTCGGCGGTTTCCGCCTCTTTCGTATATACCACATGTATATTATGATAATCAAAAAATTCTGTTGTATGCCCTTTGATGCGGTATGCGTCAAAAACAACGATCACACGGCATTTTTTGATTCCCTGATAATTACAGAGGATATCCAAAAGCCTCCCTCTGGCCCCGTCCATATTCTGCTCTGCCAGCTCCCGCAGATCCTCCCATGCATGAATAATATTGTATCCGTCCACCAGTAAATATGCCTCTCTGTCATCTTCCTTCGGCGGTTTTTTGTATCCTGTGCTCTCTGCTTTGACTGCGGTAATCCGTCTGCTTGTCTTATATCCCTTTTTGGGCAGGGATTTATCCCTCTTATTCGCGCCGGAGGTCCTTGCCAGTATAGCGTCTACCTCTTCTACGGCAAGCCACTCTTCCTCTCTTCCCGTGCTTTGTATGGTAAGTACCGGTTCCTTCTTTTCTTTCTGGTCTTTGGAAAGAATACTTTCCAAATGCATATATTCCGGCACATGATTCCATTCCACGAGAAATCCTGCCCCGTGAGCACAAAATACGGAACCTGTGGGATTGTTTGGATCTGCTTCGGAATCATAACCGATCTCTTCGATTACTTCTGCGGCATTATGGCAGACATCGTATCCGCCATAGCTTAAGGATAATCTGCCGCTTCCCTTCGTATAGGCCGTTACTTCTTTTGCGTATTCCTGCAAAACCGATACCGGCGCCCTTCCGGTCAATACCGCCGTTCCATCTTCGATTCCCTCCAAAACCGCTCCGAAGGAATATTCCGCATCGGCATTCCCGGCAGACGCCGCCGCTTCCTCTCCGGATACTCCCTGTACTTCCAGGTCTGCCATTGCCCTGCCGATCAAACGCTCCGGCACCTCCAGCCGGTATTCGTAATAAGGCTCCAGCAAAACAGACTTTGCCTGCTTCAATCCCTGCCGGATGGCCCGGTAAACTGCCTGCCGGAAATCACCTCCTTCGGTATGCTTCTGATGCGCCTTCCCGGATACCAGTGTGATTTTCAAATCGGTAACTGCAGAACCGGTCAGCACCCCCACATGCTCTTTTTCTCTTACATGTGTCAGCACCAGGCGCTGCCAGTTCCGATCCAGAATATCTTCACTGCAGCTCGTTTCGCAGACAAGACCGCTGCCCCGCGGTCCCGGTTCCATAAGAAGATGTACTTCCGCATAATGACGCAGCGGCTCAAAATGTCCCACACCCTCCACCGTATCTGCAATCGTTTCTTTATAAAGTATATGGCCCGTGTCAAATCCGATTTCCACGCCGAACCGGTCCTTAACCTGCCGCTTTAAAATCTCCGTCTGTACCTCTCCCATAACCTGTACCAGAATCTCCTGATGCACCTCATTCCAGACCAGATGCAGCTTCGGGTCCTCTTCCTCCAGCTGTTTCAGCTTCGGCAGAAGCTGCATTGCATCCCAGCCCTCCGGCAAAAGAATCCGGTAGGTCAGTACCGGTTCCAGCAAAGGCTCTTTGAAAAAGGCCTCTCTTCCCAGTCCGTCTCCCGCGCAGGTTTTCGTAAGCCCTGTTACCGCACAGATTTCTCCTGCGCAAGCCTTTGACACCGTCTCATATTTTGCCCCGGAATAAATCCGAATCTGCGTCACCTTCTCCTCCCAGGTTCTTTCTGCGTCATGCAATAAGGTCCGAACCTCCAGGCTGCCTCCGGTGACTTTTAAATAGGTCAGCCGGTTACCGGTTTCGTCTCTTGCAATTTTAAAAACTCTTGCGCCAAATTCCCGGGGATATGCTCTCTCTGCCGAAAACCTGCATATCCCTTGCAGAAATTCCTCCACGCCGGTCATTTTCAAAGCCGAACCAAAATAACAGGGAAAGATTCTGCGGTCCGCAATCATCTGCACCAGCATATCCTGCTCTATGTTTCCCGTCTCCAGAAAATGCTCGAGGGCATCTTCTCCGCACATCGCAGCCTCTTCCAGAAATTCCTTCGAATCCGTATCTTCAAAGGAAATACAGTTGTCGGAAAGGCTGCTTTTTAATGCCTCCAACAAAAGCTTTTGATCTGCTGCCGGCTGATCCATTTTGTTGATAAACAAAAATACCGGAATCTCGTATTCCTCCAATAAGCGCCACAAGGTTCTGGTATGTCCCTGTATGCCGTCGGCACCGCCAATCACCAGAATCGCATAGTCCAAAACCTGCAGGGTACGCTCCATTTCCGCCGAAAAATCCACATGCCCCGGCGTATCTAAAAGCGTAATGATCTGTTCCGGCAGTTTCAATACCGCCTGTTTGGAAAAAATCGTAATGCCCCGTTCCCGTTCCATAACATCCGTATCCAGATAAGCATCCTGTTTATCGACTCTCCCCATTTTCCGGATCATGCCGCTTTCGTATAACAATCCTTCTGAAAGCGTTGTTTTGCCGGCATCTACATGGGCAAGGATTCCTATATTGATATGTTTTAATGGTCTGGAGGTATCTTCCATAGAAAATATTCCTTTCTGTTATCTTATCGTCCCCGCTCCCTATATCCAATCACATACAAATAAAACTGCTCCTTCTCACGAATGAGATACTCCTGGCAAAGCTTAAATGCCGGATGCAGCCGGATCTGCTTTTTTACAAATCCGTTTTCATTGGAATATAAAACCAAAATGCCTCCCGGCGCTAATAATTCCTCTGATTTATCAAAAAAACCCTTATAAAACAAATCCTGTTCTTCTTTTGTACGCTTTCCCCGCGCAGGCATGTTGGCTATAATCTCATCAAAGGGATAGTCATGCTTAAAATCCAGATAATCCTTATGAATGAAATTTACATGCATCCCCGCCTCTGCCGTATTCATTCTTGCCTTTTCCACTGCTTCGCCAAACGTATCAATACCATAAATTTCTCTGGCAGGCAGCAGCTTATGCCGTTCCACCAGCATTGTCCCCACGCCGCAGCAGGGATCTAAAATCTGCGCCCGTTCCTTTAACCACGGCTTTGCAAGCTCCATCAGCATGGCCGCTGCAGAAGGATGAATCGAAGTAGATATACTCCCCTTCCGATAATCAAACCGTTCCATCGGTATGGTAAGCATTTTCAAAAAAACATGTATCTTCTTCGCCTTGTCTAAACGCAGACGAATTTCAAATTCATAATCCTCCGGCGCATTGCGCAGCTTTCTGGCGCTTTTTTCCTCGATCACTGCAGCTGCCCGTTTCATATAGCGACTCCGCTCTTCCAGGGAAAATCCGTTTCCCATATCCATCCTAAAGTAAAAGGGAGCCGGCTCTTTATGGCACCGTTTTAGCAATGGCAAAAGCTTCGATTCCGCCAGCGCCTCTCCAAATCGTTCCGGCCCATCCTCATAGGAAACCGCCTGCTCCAGCCGAATCGGAAACAGCAATTCCCGAAATGTACGGATATGCAACACAGGTTCCAAATCCTCTACAACCGCCTGCACACCGAGAGAGGTCTCTTTCTTCCTGTCTGTCGAAAGCTTTTGAGCTGTCAGATACTGATAGTCCCTATTGCCCGTCAGCAGAATCAAAAGCTTTTCTCCAAAGCCCATAAAAGTGTGTCTGTTTTCTTTCCCTTCTCTGCGCAGAATCCGCTCCAGCACATGAATTTCTTCTCTGGCATGCTTCTTTTCATCCTCCGGTATTTCTTTTTCACATAACAGCTCGTAATACTCCTGCAATTCACTAAGATACGGATAGGGACTCGTTTTTTCCAGAGCGCCCAACATCGTCCCTCGGACAAAGAGCGTTTCTTCTTTCTGCCAGGCCCGGTATAAATCCGCAGCCGCTTCCTCAAGCTGCAAATCACCCAGCAAAGCTGCCGCATTCTTACGCACCTTGGCGTCCTCGGCAAAAAGCAGGCGCCGCACCTCATCTCCGCTGCCCAGACACTCCCTGACATATGCATACGACTCCTCTTCTTTTATGGCTGCCCGAAGCTCACTCAGCGCCTTCCGCAGATCTTCCTGCTGCCGGATCTGAAACAAAAGCGCATCTATCCTGTTCCATTGATTGGTTTTTACTGCAAATAATTCTGTCATGTCCCTCTATTCCCCTGTCTTTGACTGCATCTGTTCTGTTTCTTCCGGCGTTTTCAACACCCCGTAGGATTCTATGTAATTACGAACATCTTCTTTTAATTGTTCCCATTCCAAAGGATACTCCACGTAATATTTCGGACATTCCTTTCCGGTAATATCATAATGGCGGATAATATCTTCTGTATCCAAATGATACCGTCCTGTCAGCCACGCCAGCAGATGAATGAGCGTATCATAAGTGGCATCTGCAAATTTCCCGGTTTCATCGGGGATGCAGCATTCAATCGCTATGGTATCTTCGTTTCTCTCATTGGAAGCATAAGCAATTTCCTGACAGGGAATACACTGAATCAGTTCTCCGTCCATTCCAATCACAAAATGACTGCTGGCAAATGTCTCTCCCGACTGACTTAAGCCTTCAAAATAATCCCTGTTCTGCTGTGCCGTTGTACCGGGATTGGCCGTATAATGCACAACAATTCCGTTTACTTGTTCCAGTCCTATCCCCGGTCTGGAATATTCATTCACACTCAGCAGCTGTACATCATAATCCGGTGGTGTATCTACAATCTTCTCCGGAGTTGCTGTTCTCTTCATTACAGGCTGCTTTGTCTTGTTTTTTATAAAACGAAAGATTGAAAAACCTGCGATCAGCAAAATTCCGATGCAAAACAGAATCAGCAAAAAGCGGAGGTTTCTTTCCTGTCTGCGTTTCTTTTTTCTTATGGCGGCACGCCTTGCCGCTCTTCTTTCGTACTCTGACTGTTCTCTTCGTTCTGTTTCGCTCATGTATACGGATTCCTTTTAAAAATGATTATCTCTATCATACCCCAAAGTAAAAAACAGCGCAACAAAAAACGGGAGCTGATACCCAGGCAGATTCCTCTGTCTGGATATCAGCTCCACTCATTATAATGCTACTATTACAGTTTGTATTTTTTCAGACCTGCTTTTTTCAGGCTCTTCTTGAATTTCTTATTTTTCTTCAAGCTCTTTGGAGCCTTGATCTTAACTGTCTTTTTCACTTTTCCAAAAGCTTTCTTCTGTAATGTCACTTTTGAAGTTTTGAATGTAATCTTCGTCAGCTTCGCACAATTCGGGAATGCTTTCTTTGCAATAGAGGTTACATTTTCGCCGATTGTAATATTCTTGATATTCTTATAATTTTTGAAAGCGTTTGCTGCAACGCCTACTACTTTATAAGAATCTTTTCCAATCGTAATCGTAGCCGGAATTGTTACCTTCTTCTGTTTTACGTCTTTTCCTTCTTTTAAGATAACGGTCTTGGCTGTTGCATCAGCTACCGTATAATCTATTTTGCCGGAAGTTACTACGTCACCTGCTTTTACAGTCGGCGCTGTCACTACTGGTTTTAAATTCTTCTGTGCTGCCTCTAAAGCTGCAACTGCTGCATCCAATGCTTTCAGTGTAGGTGCTGCGCCTGATGCTACCAGTTTCTTTGCTGCTGCCAACGCATTTGTATATGCAGTATCCGGTGTATATTTACCGTTTACAGCAGCTTCAATGCCGCTGATCTTTGCTGCTGCTGCACTGATTTCACTTGCTGTTGCTGCTCTTAATGCATCTGCTTTTGAAAGTTCGGCTAATGCTGCATTGAAAGCATCTAATGCCTCTTTTATCTCAACCTTTGTAGAAGTTTCGTCTAAATCCTTTACTGCCTGCAGTGCTTCTGCATATGCGCTCCATTTTGCAGCGTCATAATATTTTTCTTCAGCAGCAGAAATTTCTTTCTTTAATGCTTCTGTAATTTTTGCTTCATCATCTGAACCAGCTGGTTTTTCTGTTATGGTTGCTTTTACTGTATTGTAATCAGCAAGTACACCTGCCACTTCTGTGCTTGTAACCTCTCCCGGGCTTGATGCAATCTTGCCGAGAAGTGTTTCAATTGCAGTTTGTGCTGCTTCAACTGCTGACCATTCATCATTCTCTACCTGATAATATTCTTTATCTGATTTCGCTGCCAAATCTGCTTTTGCTGCTTCCAGATCAGCTTTACCGGTAGCAATTTTGTTTGCAGCTACGTCAAATGCTGTCCATGCCTGGTTCATTTCATTGACAATATCTCTTGCGCCCTGTGCTGAAATAGCGCCTTGAGCGGTTAATACGCCTGCCTTTTCACTCCTTGCAGCAACATATGTTGCCCATGCATCTTTATAATAAACAGCAGGAGAATTTGTTTTACCCATTATAGTGTTGTATGTCGTTTTACAGGAATCTGTCCAGTCTGCAAAGTCTACATTTGTCACCTTTGAGTAGTTCACATTTCTGACACGTACATTTAATCCTGCACCTGTCGTAACGGAAATGGTTCCTGAAGATGCTACTTTTTTATTAGTCAAATCCACCTTATCGGCAATTACAATTTCCTTGCCTACTACTTTAGAATAATCATTTGTCAAATAATCTGAATCGTCTTCGTCTTCATCCCCTGCAGGCTCAACTTCAACAACTTTTGCGCTGAATGTATTTCCTTCAAATGTTACATCTACTTTATAATCATGCATTCTTACTGCTTTCGGTCCGTCTACTACTGGTACAAAAGCCTCATTTCCCAACTTATAGCCCCAGCTTGTTCCGTTGTATCCAACCTTGATAGCCGTAGTATCTTCAACCGGACTTCCCGGGCTTGCTGCTGTTACAGCTCTGGTATTGAGATAGAATTCTCTTTGCGCAGTACCCGGCTCACCTAAATTAAGATATGGACGAAGAACTGCTGAAATGGTTCCCTCGCTAAAATCCTGCAATGCATCCATTTTATTGTATAATGTTTTGCTCTCTTTGGAGTCTAATGCATCAATACTGCGATAATTTACACCGCCGACACTTCTAACCGTAAGAATATTTTCTGCAACAGCGCCGCTCTTGGGTGATGTCCAGTCACAGTAACCGTAACGCCAAGATTCCATTTTATTAATATCCTGAATATTTGCCTGAACGTTTGCAATATCCACGTCTGTTATAACGCTTCCAAACTTCCCTGCTAAAAATCCAAAACGAATCGGCTTTTTCTGATCTGGTGACTGAGTGGAAACCGCATATTCTTTTACAGCATAAATTGCCGGATTATCTAAGGTAGTTGTTACTGCAGCTACTTCGTCATCGATAACCCACTCTGTTTCTTCGGAGCCTTCTTTTGTCTGCTCCTTCATCTTCTG
>CANODN010000049.1 GCA_947564765.1 uncultured Roseburia sp.
GGAGTGATGTTTATTTCGGAGAGGGATATTTCTAGGGAGCCATGACCAAGCGGGATTGTTTAAGGGGATCGATTCTCCCATTAAAGTAGCCAGATATCATTCTCTGGCGGTACAGAAAGAGGATTTGCCGGAATGTTTAAAAGTTACGGCAGTGACGGAAGACGGAGAGATTATGGCAATGGAGCACAGGGAATTTCCAGTATACGGCCTGCAGTTTCATCCAGAATCCATTTATACCCAGCATGGAAAACGTATGATAGAGAATTTTATTGACGGGAGGTTTGTATGATATTAGACAAAATTGTCGCGGACAAAAAAATCCGTCTGAGGGAGCATAAAAAACGGATGTCACCGGAAGAAATCAAACGGGCGGCACAAGAGGTAAAGCGGGAAGAGCATCTTTTTTATCGGGCATTGAAAAAAGAGGGCATTTCCATAATCGGAGAATTTAAAAAAGCCTCTCCCAGCCTTGGAAAGATTGAAAGCAAAATTGATCTGACCACACGCATGGAAGAGTACAATGCCTCTGTTGACGCCGTATCCTGTCTGACGGAGGAGGATCATTTTTCGGGAAACATCGATTATCTGAAACAAATCCGAAAGCTGACAGAGCTTCCCATACTTCGGAAGGATTTTATGATTGATGCATATCAGTTTTATGAGGCAAAGGCAATCGGCGCAGACGCCATACTTTTGATTGCGGCTATTTTAGATGACGTACAGCTGAAGGATTTTTATCAGCTTGCCGCATCCCTGCAGCTGGATGCATTGGTGGAAGTACACGATGAGAAGGAAATGGAACGGGCATTGAACATCGATGCGGACATCATCGGCGTCAATAACCGGGATTTGAAAGACTTTACCATACGTCTGGAAACCACGAAAAGCCTCTCTTCCATGGTGCCGAAGGAAAAAATATTCGTTTCGGAAAGCGGCATTACAAAGGATGCAGATGTGAAATTTTTAAAGGAATGCAGGGCAGATGCGTTTTTAATCGGAAGGGCCTTTATGGAATCCGAAAATCCAAAGGAGCTGGCGGCAAAATGGAAGAAATTATAAAAATACCCAAAATAAAAATCTGCGGAATCACAGAGGAAAGAGAAACGGAATTTTTAAACGAGGGAAAAGCAGATTATGCAGGAATGGTTTTTTACGAAAAAAGCAGACGAAATGTCAGTTTTACCCAGGCAAAGAAGTTGATCAGGCGTCTGCATACAGATATGGTAAAGGTGGCGGTTTCGGTCAATCCCGATCTGGAATTTGCCAGAGAGGCGGCACAGAAGGGATTTGATCTTTTGCAGGTACATGGAAATTTAGCAAAAGAGGTGAGAGAAAACAGCCCCCTTCCCATTTGGAGGGCAGTCAACATTACAGATTTAAAGGCCTTACATGCTTTTTTTCAAGAGGAAGAAAGGGAAGGAACAGAAAGGATCACAGGCTATGTGGCAGACGGATCGGGATACGGCGGCGGCAGGCCCTTTGACTGGAAGGAATTGTGCGGGCATGTGAGAGCGCAGATCAAAGGAAAACAGCTGATCCTTGCAGGAGGACTGAAGGAGCAGAATGTAAAAGAAGGAATCTGTTGCTTTATGCCGGATGTGGTGGATGTCAGCAGCGGCGTGGAAGAAGAAGGAAAGAAGAGCAGAGAAAAAATAACAATATTTATAAGAAAGGTGAGAGAAGATGAACAGTAAAGGATACTACGGAAAATTCGGAGGTCAGTTTGTGGCGGAGTCTTTGATGAATACGTTAAAGGAATTGGATGCGGCGTTTGAAGAGGCGATAGGCGATCCGGAATTTCAAAAGGAATATCACTATTATCTGAAACAGTACGTAGGCAGGGAAACGCCCTTGTATTTTGCAGAGCGGCTCAGTGAAACATACGGTACGAAAATCTACTTAAAACGGGAGGATTTGAACCACACCGGAGCTCACAAAATCAATAATGTCATCGGACAGATTTTACTGGCCAAACGAATGGGAAAGAAAAAGGTCATTGCAGAGACAGGAGCAGGACAGCATGGCGTGGCAACGGCAACGGGAGCTGCATTATTTGATCTGGAATGTACCGTATATATGGGGGAAGAGGATATGAAACGGCAGGCGCTTAACGTCATGCGTATGGAAATGCTGGGGGCGAAGGTTGTCTGTGTCCGTTCCGGCAGCAACACCTTAAAGGACGCCACAAATGAGGCAATCCGCGCCTGGGCGAAACGGGCAGAGGATACCTTTTATGTGATCGGTTCTGCGGTAGGTCCTTATCCCTATCCCAAAATCGTCAAAGAGTTTCAAAGCGTGATCAGCCGTGAGGCGAAAAAACAGTTTTATGAGGCGGAGCAGAGGCTGCCGGATGTGGTAATGGCCTGCGTGGGCGGCGGTTCCAATTCCATTGGAATGTTTGCGGATTTTATAGAGGAGCCGGGCGTGGAGCTGATCGGTGTGGAGGCTGCCGGAAAAGGAATTGAAACCGGAGAGCATGCAGCCGCCATGGCGTTGGGAGAGATCGGAACCCTCCACGGCATGAAATCCTATCTGCTGCAGGATGAAAACGGAAATGTTCAGCTGGCCCATTCCATTTCCGCAGGTCTGGATTATCCCGGCGTGGGACCGGAGCATGCTTATTTAAAGGATTCGGGCAGGGCCAAATACGTTTCCATAACAGACAAAGAGGCCATGGATGCCTTAATGGAGCTTTGTAAGCTGGAGGGGATTATCCCGGCGATTGAAAGCGCCCATGCCATTGCTTACGCCATAAAAAAAGCGAAAACGATGACAAAGGAGCAGAGTATGATTGTATGTCTTTCCGGAAGAGGGGACAAAGACGTGCACACCATTGCGGATTATCTGGCAGGAAAAGAGTATTTGAATTAAACCCTTTGGGTATCCCTTATACACTGAAAAGATGCGCAATAATAATGAAAAGGAGTCAAAAAGATGAATCGAATTGAAGAAAAAATGGCTTTGCTGAAAGAAAAAAAGGAAAAAGCATTGATTACTTATATGACAGCCGGACTGCCGGATATGGAAGGTACAAAAGCACTGATTAAGGCACAGGAAGAGGCCGGCGTAGATGTGATTGAGCTGGGAATTCCTTTTTCAGATCCCATTGCAGACGGTCCTGTCATTCAGGATGCATCCTACCGCTCGATCTGTCTTGGAACAAATGTAACAAAGGTGTTTCAGGCGATGCAGGAGATCCGGGAAGAAGGAGTGAATCTGCCGATTATTTTTATGATGTACTATAATACGATTTTGCATTATGGAATCGAAGCCTTTGCAGCAAAATGCAAAGAAACCGGCGTAGACGGACTGATCGTACCGGACCTTCCCTTCGAAGAGCAGGAGGAATTACAGGATGCCCTTAAGGAGCAGGAGGGAGCGATTTTGATTCAGCTGGTCTCTCCCGTTTCAAAGGAACGGATTCCGGTGATTTTGGAGGATGCAAGAGGATTTGTTTACTGTGTATCGGCTATGGGCGTTACCGGTCAGGCAGGTACGTTCCACAAAGAAGTGACAGCTTATTTGAGTGAGGTAAAACAGATTTCCAAAATCCCGGTGATGATGGGCTTTGGCATCCGAACGCCGAAGGATATTACACCGATGAAGGATATCATCGACGGTGCGATTGTGGGAACGCATTTTATGCAGCTTTTGGAGGAGCATCATTACAGTGTGGATGCGGCAAAGCAGTATTGCAGTGATTTTAAGGCTGGACTGAAATAAGATGAAACAAAAAGCAGAATCGTTTTTTTAGAATAGGAGGATTTATCATGCAGACAGCAATTGAAACCGTAGCAGAAGGAAAAGATTTAACAGAGTCAGAAGCAAAGAGAGTTATGGAGATTATGCTAAGCGGCGAGGCAACCCAGGCGCAGATCGGTTCTTTTTTAACGGCCCTTAGAATAAAAGGCGAAACGGTTGATGAATTAACAGGATTTGCATCTGTATTGAAAGAAAAGGCAGATACGATTTCTCCGAAGAGCAAAAATTATGTGGATTTTGTAGGAACCGGCGGAGACCGGACCTTTACTTTCAATATTTCCACAACAGGAGCTTTTGTGGCAGCAGGAGCCGGGGTACATATTGCAAAACACGGAAACCGTTCCATTTCCTCCAAAAGCGGCGCAGGAGATGTATTAGAGGCTCTTGGCGTCAATATTATGGCGGAGCCTGCTGTTGTGGAGCATTGCGTAGATGAGGCGGGAATCGGATTTATGTTTGCGCCTTCCTTTAACAAATCTATGCGGTTTGTGGGGCAGGCCAGAAAAGAAATGGGAATCCGGACTGTGTTTAATATCTTAGGCCCTCTTGCCAATCCGTCCAGAGCCAAGGGGATGCTGGTAGGTGTTTATGCACCGGAGATGACGGAGAAAATGGCAGTGGTTATGAGCAGGCTCGGCGTGGAGAGGGCGCTAGTTGTCAGCGGAAAAGATCATATGGATGAATTGACGACAACAGGCGTAACTGTCGTATCCGAAATCAAAAACGGAGCAGTAACCACTTATGAAATTACGCCCAGGGAGTTTGGATTTGAACGGGCCGCATTGGAGGATTTAAAGGGCGGCGACGGAAAGGAAAATGCGGAGATTACAAAGAAAATCTTACAGGGAGAAAAAGGGAAAAAACGGGATATTGTTTTATTGAATGCCGGGGCAGCCATTTATATTGCCAATATGGCGGAATCTATCAAAGAAGGAATTAAAATGGCAGAAAAATCCATTGATTCGGGAAGGGCGGCAAAGGTGCTGGAGAATCTGGTGAAGATGTCGGCTTAACATGGTTCCTGCAGAAAAGAAAGGAAAGAATTCTCATGCACATTTTAATTATTGAAGACGATAATTCCATTCGCCAGGAGTTGAAACAGCTTTTGGAAAATGCATTATACCGGGTAACGGCATTATCTGACTTTCAAAAACCGGAAGAAGAAATTTTAAAAATACAACCGGATTTACTGCTGCTGGATGTAAATCTGCCGAGGGAGTCGGGATTTGAAATCTGTCAGAAAATTCGGAGCGTATCCGAAGTGCCGGTTATTTTTGTAACCAGCAGAACCGATTCCATGGATGAGTTAAACGGAATGTTAAAGGGCGGAGACGATTATATTATGAAACCCTTTCAGCCGCCGATTCTGCTGGCCCGCATTGCCGCTGTTTTAAAGCGGACCAGAAAAGCCGGCGCAGAAGAAGCAAAGCAGGTGCACAGAGGCGTGGAACTGGATACAGGGAAGGGATGCGCCGGATATCAGGGGAAATGGATTGATTTATCCAAAAATGAATTAAAGATCCTGTACTATCTTTTTCTTCATAAAAATGAAATTGTTTCCCGCATGGATCTGGTGGAGTATTTATGGGATCAGCAGGTTTTTATAGATGACAATACGTTGAGTGTCAATGTGACGCGTCTGCGCAGCAGGCTGGAAGAGATTGGAGTCTGCGATTTTATTCAAACAAAACGGGGAATGGGGTATCGCATATGAATGCGGCGGAATACATCAGGGATAAATTGTTGTTATGTTTTCTTCATCTGGGGTGCATGTTTTTTCTGACGGTGTTTTTGCGACTGACCGGATATAACAGAGATTGCTGCATCATCATTCTGATCTGCTGGATATTGATTTTGGCAGTCTGGCTTTTGGTGCAGTTTCTCCTGCACAGAAACTATTTTTCCGATATGGAACAGATAATCGAAAATATGGATCAGCGATATCTTCTGGGAGAGCTGATGCCGCAGTCTTTCCGGTTGGAAGATAGGATGTATCGGGCTTTGATCCGAAAGTCCAATAAGTCTGTGATTGAGCGTATCCGCCGGCTGGAAAAAGAGCAGCAGGATTATCGGGAGTATATTGAAAGCTGGGTGCACGAAATCAAGGCGCCGATTACCGGTATTGCCTTAAACTGTGAAAATCACAAAGACGAGCGGAGCCGTGTGATTGCCGCAGAAAACCAGAGAGTGGAAAATTATGTGGATATGGCGCTGTATTATGCCCGTATGGATGCCGTTTATAAAGATTACATCATCGAGGAAACCAATTTGCAGGAAACGGCGGAAGAGGTTTTGATGCGAAACAAATACAGTCTGATTCAGAGTAAGATGCGGGCAGAAGTAGATTGTCCCCATATGGTGTTTACAGATCGAAAATGGATTGGCTTTATTTTAAATCAGCTGGTGCTAAACTGCGCAAAATATAAAAGAGAGACAGATGCCTGTATCCGGATTTCCACAGAGAAGTTAAGGGAAAGCGTTCTTTTAAAAATTACAGACAACGGAATCGGAATCAAAGCAGAAGAGCTGCCGAGGATTTTTGAAAAGGGATTTACCGGAACGAACGGAAGACAGACGGCACGTTCGACAGGTATGGGATTATATCTGTGCCATAAGCTCTGCAAAAAACTTGGCATTGAGATACGGGCTGTGTCCGCAGAGGGAGAAGGAACAGAAATGGTTCTGGAATTTCCCCTTAGTTTGTATTTGTCAGGATACCGGGAGTAGACGAATCTTAGTCGTTGGAATATGATGTAAGACTGTATTTAGATGGGAAAATGTACCGACCTTCGTGGATGCAGAGGATATTTTGATGTTGATGGTAATAATCTTACAGGAAGCCTTATAAGTCACGGGATGGCCTTGCGGGGCATTTTGACCAAAAAAATTTAAGCTGTTGTGGATAATCCCGGTAAGGATTGTTATAATGAAATAGATATGAATTATGATTTTGAGGATGTAGTGTAGATTCGGAGGTTCTCTGCATGAATGGCATTATGATGAATATCATTAATCTACCAGACCAATGCAGGAAATTGGGATTTAAAGAATATCAGACACCGTATGTGCTTATGAGATTTAATTTGTAATATATTATTTTGTTAAGGAGCTGATGATTATGACAATGAAACAGATAGCAATCAATGTACCGGAAGCAATAGTGCCGTATGCAAATGTGGAGGGGGACAGTGCGGTTTTGCTTAGAAATGCCATGTTGTTATATCCATATATAAAAAATGATACTATATCGCATGGAAAGGCCGCAGAAATGCTTGGCATACCCAAAATGGAGCTGATTGAATTGTATGGTTCACTGGGGATTGCATATTTTGATATGACAGAAGAGGAACTTGCAGAGGATTTGGCAACTCTTAATAAAGTTGGGAGTGTGGCAGCATGTTGATTGTGTCGGATACCACACCGATTATTACCCTGATGAAGATAGGGCATTTGGATATTCTGAAGCATTTATATGGGAAGGTGCTTATTCCTAATGCTGTATATATGGAACTGACAGGTAATGAAAAATTTGTAGCAGAGGCTTTTCAGGTAATGGATAGTGATTTTCTGGAAGTAGAAGAAGTTGACAATAAAGTTGCTGTGACGATTCTGCAGGAAGTATCAGGTCTGGATGCTGGGGAAAGTGAAGCGATTGTTATGGCAAATAGCAGGAAAGCAGATTTGCTGGTTATGGATGAACATAAGGGCAGGAGTGTGGCAAAGAAGATGGGGTTGCCGATTACGGGAACGATTGGACTGCTGTTGAAAGCCTTTGATGAGGGAATGCTTACCACAGGGGATATTGAGGAGTGTATTGAGAAATTGAAAGAAACCAACGTGAGAATAAGCGAGGGGCTTTTTGATATTTTGAGGGAACATATAAAGAAATACTAAGGGAATTTAGGTTGGGCGAGCTGTTTTGCAGATTGGGAGGGCTGGCGCTAGCAGCAACAACGGCAAAAATACAGAAACCAGAATATAAGATTATACATAAATGGACAAATGAGTATGATTTGGAAACATGTAATACATATATAAGAAACATATGCTCGTATGATGCAGACAGTGTGATTCATAGCGATGGCAGAAAACTGGATATAGAACATTTAGGAGATATTGATGCTGCCAGCACACAACTTGCTTATATGGAGGGGCATCATATATTGTACCGATGAATCAGAAAGATAGAGTTTCAGTGAGTATTGATATTTACGCAAATGTTATTTGCTTGTGCCCGATATGCCATAGAATGTTACATTATGGAATGGAAAGCGAGAAAAGACGGGTGCTTGAAGTTATATACAATAACAGAAAGAAGAGATTGAAAAATAGTGGAATTAATTTGAGTCGAAATGAATTTGTTGAATTGGCTCAATAGCAGGAAGATGAACTATGGTTAAAAGAGTAAAAAAGGATTATAAATATGAATATAAGAACGGCAAAAAAGCTCATTCGTTTAGGATGGGATAGGAATGAGATTGAAAATGATCTCAAAATTAAATCTAGGAGAAAGGGGCAATATAAAATTGTCATAACAGGTGATCGAAGCGATGATAAATATAGTCTATATGATTTGGCGAATGATCCATCACTCGGTATTTATATGGATTCTATAGCTTTTGATACGCCTGACCAATTGGATGTGATTCTTGATGCATATGAAGGTTTGTTTTATCGTCTTTTTGATAAAAATGGAGAAGAAATGGGTTCTGGTATGGTAGAATCGGCAGTTTACAATGACTGGTGGGATATTATAGAATGTCGGAGGGAATGTCAAATGTGTTTTTTGCACATAAAAGAAACGGGTGCTATGTGGGGGTGCATGAAAGCTCTGGTACATTCTTAATGATGTGAGCTGTGTTATGAGATTTTAAGAACAAAATAAATATTTAAATTATTTTTGGAATATCTTAGAAAACCAGTATTGGCAAGGCTTTAACAGCTTTTGCAAAAATAATCAAAACATCTGAACCTTACAAAACCGTAAGATTGGTGAAAGATAATCCGATACAAAAGAAATCGATTTTCTGTTAGAGTGGGTATCAGCATAAAAAGGAAGGAGTACAGAATATGCAGGATACCATACGCGTTTGCGACGCAGAAAAATATTACGGAAACAAAAATCATGTAACAAAAGCAGTTGACCGGGTGAGTTTTACGGTGCAGCAGGGAGAATTTATCGGGGTAATGGGAGCTTCCGGCTCTGGAAAGACGACACTTTTGAATTTGCTGTCCACAATTGATACAGTTACGGCAGGTCATATTTATTATGGAAACGTTGATATTACGGAATTGTCCGAAAATGAGCTGTCCGATTTTCGCAGAGAAAATCTGGGATTTATTTTTCAGGATTACAATCTTTTGGATACACTGACTATGGAAGAAAATATTATGCTGGCAATGACGCTGCAGCGGAAAGGAAAGAAACAGATTCAAAATCGCTGCAAAGAGCTCTTACAGCTGCTTGAAATTGAAGAAGTCAAAAACCAGTTTCCTTATCAGGTGTCAGGTGGGCAGAAACAGCGCTGCGCCTGCGCGAGGGCTCTGGCAAATCATCCGAAGCTGCTGCTGGCGGATGAACCTACCGGAGCCTTGGATTCTAAGTCGGCGCAGACGCTTTTAGAGACGTTTACGGAATTGAATCACAAGCTGGGCGCCACGGTTTTTATGGTGACGCACGATGCATTTTCGGCAAGCTATTGCAGCAGAATTCTTTTTTTAAAAGACGGGAAAATTTTTCATGAGCTGATTCGGGGAGCGAAGACGCGACGGGATTTTTTAAATGAAATTTTAGACGTTCTGTCTCTGACAGGAGGTGAGTTTTCCTATGCTGAATAAACTGGCTGTTCGGAATGTAAAACGTTTGACCAGGGATTACCTGGTTTATTTTTTGACCATGTCTGCGGTTACGGCAATGATGTTTTCCTTTCATACTCTTTTGTTCTCCAAAGACGTGCGCAAACTGTTTGAAATGGCTGATATCATGGCGGTGATGATCGGAATTGCCGATTTTTTTATTGTTATCATTATGGCATGGCTGATTCACTATATGGTGCGCTTTATCCTGGAAAAGCGGAGCAGGGAATTTGGCATCTATCTTCTTTTGGGTATGAAAAAAAGAGCGGTGGCAAGGCTGTATATGCGGGAAAATTTGCTGCTGGGTGTGGGAGCATTTGGCATTGGTATGGGATTTGGACTGTTGCTTTCACAGATTCTACTGGCTGTTTTTTACAGTATGGTGCGCATGGATTACCGGCTGCATTTGGAATTTAACAGAAACTGCGTGCTGCTGACGGCAGCCTGTTATGGTGGCTGTTATGTACTGGCGCTTTTTTTGTGTGGGAGAAAATTTCAGAAAATGAATATCCGGAATTTGATGGAGAGCCACAGGCAGAATGAAGAGATACGGGAAAATCACGAGAAGGCAAAGCGTTTGCTGCTGCCTGTTTCGCTGTTGTTTTTTTGTTTATTCGGAGTATTTTTATTTTGTTATAAAAACTGGAATACCGGGATACTTCTATTGTTTCTGATTGGTCTGGTGCTTACGGTTTATCTGATGTATGGCGGAATTTCTGCATGGATATTCTGCTATGTAAAAAAGAAGGGGAATCTTGTTTACCGGGGAAACAGTCTTTTTCTGATGCGGCAGTTTTCCTCCAAGGTAAGAACCATGAGCTTTACTATGGGAACATTGACGGCTTTGTTTACCCTGGCTCTGTTAGGAAGCGCGGTGGCCTTTATGTTTCATCATTTTCAAAATCAGATATTGGAGGAAAAGTTTCCGTTTGACGTGCAGGTATACAGCAGTCAGGTAAATGATGATTTCCATGAAAAAATTGCTCTGCTGAAAAAAGAGACTCA
>CANODN010000050.1 GCA_947564765.1 uncultured Roseburia sp.
ATTTCCATAGTGTTTATAAAGGCATTATAGCATAACTGATTTTCATATTCAATAAAAAAAAAGCAAATTCAACGATCTTTATCGTCGAATCCGCTTTTTTTCACAATTTTTTTTAGATTTTTCTGTGCAATTTACCGGATTTTTGTCATTTCCCCATTTTGAATGCGAAAAAATACAATCTGTTCTAGTATTTTTTCATTGCTTTTATCAATGCCATAAGCTTCGTTGCATAATTGGGATCGGTCGCCCAGTTACCGCCTCCAAGACTCTGTACGTATTTTGCCGTTCCTCTGCGGTAGGAAAGATATGCAAATCTCGGATCAACGCATTTTTGATTCAGATCCTCTTTGGACGCATATCCTTTCAAATGCTGTACCTGCGCCCGGATTCCTGTTCTCACATTTTTAAACGTTGCTCCTGCAGCGCCATCATCTGTAGCACCCAATCCTGAAAAATTACACTGCTGGGGGCTGACCTGTCCGCCAAACTGCAAATATCCTGTCTCCAGACAAATCTGCGCAAAAATAACTTCCGCTTTCACGCCTTCTTTATTGCTTTCATCAATTACTATTTTGCAGAATTTCTCAATATTTTTGGCTCCCTTATCCTTATAGATATTAGAGGGATATTTTTTGCCGGAGGCTTTATAAAGCGCTGCCATCTGTGCTGCCGTTACCGTTGTTTTACCCATGATCTCATAAGCAGTTGAGGCTCCTTTTGCGTCTGATTTGCTGCCCTTTCCCGCACCGATCATTCCAAGTTCATCTGCATATGCCTGTACTTTATAGTAATAGGTCTTACCGGAGGTCGCCGTAGTATCTGTATATGTAACCGCTGATTTTCCCTCTACCGTCGCTATATTTTTGTATTTGCCGTTTTTGGAGGTGGCGCGGTATATTTTATATTTTGTTGCCCCGGCCACTTTCGTCCATTTAATCTTCAATCCGGCTTCTGCAGACGCCTTGACAGATGATATTTTCACCTGCTTTAATGCCCGGAAGGATGCCGGTTCCGAATATCCGCTGGAAATCCTTGTTCCATCCAGATTGCCGATTACCACAATTTTATAAAAGTATTTCTTGCCGCTTTTTACCGTATTATCCGTATATTTGCAGGCACTTTTTTTCAGCGTAGCCATTCTTTTATAACCGCCGCTCTGCTGCGTACTGCGGTACACTTCATAGTTCACGGCTCCGCTTACTTTATCCCAGATGATCTGCATCTTTTCGGAGGAAACGGAAGCAATTGCGGTAATCGCTGTCTTTGCTATTGTTTTTCCCTTCATTGGAGAAGAATAGGAACCGACATTATTTACTCCCTTGCTCACCGCACGTATCTTATAATAATATGTCTTACCCGGTATGACATCGGAATCCGTATAGCTGCAGTTCGTCTTTCCGCTTACCTGGTCGATTTCCGTATAACCGCCTGCCTTGTTGTCCGACCGGAAAATCTGATAACCGCTGCTTCCGGCTGCTGCCTTCCAGTACAGATTCATCTTTGTCGGTGATTTGACCGTAATACGTTCCAAAGATACCGCCGCCGGAGCCTTCGCCGTCAGCGTCTGCTGAGCAGCCGTCATCTGCTCACCACCGTCTCTGCTCACCGGAACAATCTTATAATAATAGTTAACGGCTGCCGTAATGCCGGTATCCTGATAAGCAGTAGCGGATACGGTTTTTACTTTCTGAAACGTACCGTCTGCGGCATTTTTACGATATATAATATATTTCTCTGCCTGATCTATATTATTCCATTTCAAATCGATCCGATTGCTGGATACCGCCTCTGCCGTCGCGTTGATATTGTTATCACCTGCAGCAGATGCACTTTTGGGTATAACAATCAGCAATAATAATATTCCTGACAGCAATAAGGTTCTCTTCCATGTTTTCTTCATCGTAATTCTCCTGTTTTATTGATTATTGGGGAGTTGGACTCTGACCGGACACTGCTTCCAGAACACCGGATGCAGCTGCCGAATACGGTCCGTATATTGTCTGGTTATTATACTGATTGATCAAAACTATCTTATAATAATAAGCAGTACCGGCTGCCGCCGTATCATCTGTACAGGTAGTCACTGCAGGATCTGATATCGTCTGCAGCAAGGTATAAGTTCCATTCTCCTCCAGGCTCCGGAAAATCCGGTATCCTGTAACATCCGCAACTGCATCCCAGGTAACTGTCAGCGCCCCCTGCGGATTTGCTGCCGCAGATACAATATTGGTAACGGAAACCGGAGATCCTCCCAATGCTGATCCCATACCGGTTATATCCGTTGCATTATATCCGTTTATATGCGCATCTATTTTGTAATAATACTGCTGTGTCATCATCAGATTCCTGTCAATATAACGGGTATCTGAAGCCGAAGCCGAAGCAATTTTCTGATATGTTCCGGATGCCGAATTGGAACGGTAGATATCATAACCGGATGCTCCTCCCACCGGTTTCCAGGCCACCTCCAGAGACGTCCCCGTCATACCCTTCACCGACACAATCTCCGGTGCAATTCCTGTCCATGCTTCACAAGCTGCGGAGTAAGAACCGTATCCTACCTTGCCTTTTACTTTTTTTCTGGTTCTGACTTTATAGTAATACCTTGTACCCGGTGTCAAATTTGTCACTTTATAAGAATTTTTCTTTGCACCGGAAATTTTCTTGATCTTTTTGTAAGGACCGTCTTTCGAAGTACTCTGATAAATCAGATATCCGTCTACCCCTTTTGCCTTTTTCCAGCTTATGGTCTGCTCTGTAAATCCGGAGCCTGCAATCTTTTTGATTGAGGTGGATGGAATGGTTTTTCCGGAAGCAGAAGATCCATATCCGCTTACTCCTTTTGTCGTACCGTTATAATTAAAGGACTGCACTTTATAATAATATGTCTTATTTGCTTTTACGGTTTCATCATCATAATAACCCGTCGTTCCACCCTGCACAGTTGCAATTTTCTTATATTTTCCTTTTGCAGATGTAGCCCGCTTAATCTGGTATCCTGCTGTCTTAGGTTCTGCCTTCCAGGATATCCGAAGTGTGTTCGTTCCCTCGGATTTTACAGAAACACTTGCCGGTACCTTTGCCGTTCTGGCAGAAACCACATCACTGTAATCGCTATATACCGTAGATTTACCCACCTGTCCCACGGAACGGATTTTATAATGATATTTTTTGCCTGCTTTAACCTTTGTATCCGTATAGTTCAAACGATTGACACCTGCAAGCGTTGCAATCCTGCTATATGTTCCGTTCTTCTTGGTGGCACGGTAAACCTCATAATTGGCCGCACTATTCACGGTCTCCCAGCTAATCACCAGCGCTTTGCTGTTCTTTGATTTTATGGAAGAAATTACCGGCCGGGTTATTGTTGTACCGGAAGCAACCGAACTGTATTTCCCGTATGTAATCTTGGAACCGGACTGCGTATAGGTACGTATCTTGTAATAATAAGTAGATCCGGGAGTTAGTCCTGTATCGACCCATGTCGTCTTCGTCGCCGGTGTAACCTTTGCTACTTCCGTAAATTTGCCGCCGCTTGACGTACTCCGGCTGATGCTGTATCCCGTTACACCTTTTACCTTAGACCAGCTTAATTCCAGACTTGTGCTGCTGGCAGATTCAATACTGTTAAAGCCCAGTCCTTTTTTCAGGCCATAGTACTCTGCAATGCCGGTTGCATCGGCAATACCAAGCTTTTTCAGCTGTTCATCGGTACTCAGATAATTTTTGGCATCTCCCGGATTGGAAATAAAAGCATGTTCTACGATCAATGCCGGAATTCCGTTTTCTTTACATCTTTTGATTACTCCATAATAATCTGCCGTACTGCCATCCGCATACTTCGTTCCGTTTTCTGAATTCCGAATATGGATTCCTCCGCTGGCAAGACCAAGATCCGTAAGCTTCGACTCAATGATTGCCGCCAGCTCTTTTCCTGTCTTTCCGCAGCCGGAATTATAATTGGAATTCGGATAATATACATTTGCTCCGCTTGGTCCTGAACTGGTATTTGAATTATTGTGAAGGCTGACAAACAGATCTGCCTTTTTGTTGATCGCCACCTGAGCACGCTTAGCCAAAGACAGATAGGTATCCCCTGTTCTTGTCATATAGACTTTAATGCCTGCATATTCATCCAGCTCTGCTTTGCAGTACTGGGCAATTTTTAAATTCACCGTTTTCTCAACAACACCGTTCGCCTGTGCTCCCGGGTCCGAACCGCCGTGTCCTGCATCAAGCACGACAACCAGACTGCTCATGCCGGTTGCATCTACATCCTTTGCACCGGCCTTTGCTCCTTTTCGCAGAGAGGCCATACCTTCCGCCGCACTGACGGTTTCGCATCCCACCTGCTCCATAGCCTCCTCCAAAGTCCCTCCGGAAAGGGGTTTTCCTTCTTCATCCAAAGAAACAATTGTCATCTCCGCCTCAGCTGCCAGCGCTTCTGCCTCTTCATCTGTCAAAAGCACATCATCCGGCTCACTTTCCGCAATCTGGTCCACGCCAAAAGCCGCATCAATTCCCATTTCTGCAAAAGAAGTGGTTATGCTGTTTCCATCTGCCGTATAGGTAATGCTTTCCAGATGATAATTTCCCTTAAAGCTCTGATCCGGATATTCCATTTGAAACAAAACAAAATCCTCCAGAATATAAGCTGCATCTGTTTCATAAATCTGTCCGGTTTCCTGATTCTGATATGTCAAAGATACCGCTTCCAGCTTTGTCTGTTTGTCACCGATTCCAACCATAACCGTCTGTGTTCCCGGAGCTGTTACCATTGGTTCCGATACCGTAACATAATTTACAAGAACTTTCTGTATATCCTCTTGCCGTATTTCTTTTACGGATGTATTCTCTACGCTATCCTGTACGGAAACTGCAGGCACACTTTTTGAACCGGCAGTCAGAACAAGCAGACACATAAGTATCAGTGCCGTTAATCTTTTCATTTTTCTCATCTTATATCCCTTCTATCTATTATTTATGAATAATTGTCCCCGTCATACCAGACAGCGCTTCTTTTGATTTATCCAATCTGGTGATCAGCACTTTTTTCACTGCAGAATCTCCAATAAAATCAACCGCCGCCTGGATCTTAGGCAAAATCGTTCCTTCTTCAAACTGCCCCTCCTCCATATAAGCACGAGCCGAAGCTGTCGTCATGGTATTAAGGGGTTTTTCTTCTGCCGTATTATAATTCAGGCATACCTTGTCTTCGCCTGTTAAAATAACAAACATATCGGCGTCTAAAAGCTCTGCCAGCTTTCCTGCTGCAAGATCCTTTTCAATGACCGCGCTGGCTCCTTTTAATTTGTTGGCCTGCACCAGTACGGGAATCCCGCCTCCGCCGCAGGCAATTACAACCTGATCAGCATCACTCAGTGCACGTATAGCATCTATCTCTACAATATCCATTGGCTTTGGCGCGGCAACGATCCTGCGCCAGCCTCCTTTTGTTTCTGTCACATGATTGCCTTTCTTTTCTTCCGCCTCTGCCTCTTCCTTTGTCAAAATACGTCCGATCACTTTTGTCGGATGATAAAACGCTTCATCGTAAGGATCTACGCATACCTGTGTTAATATGGTAGATACGGTCTTATATATTCCCCGGTTTAACAATTCGGTACGAATCTCATTTTGCAGATCGTAACCGATATAACCCTGGCTCATTGCGGAACATACTGACATAGGTGTTGCCGTATATTCCGGATATAACTTACAAAATTCCGACATCGCAGTATGGATCATCCCCACCTGAGGGCCGTTGCTGTGAGAAATCACTACCTGATAATCTGCCTCAATCAGATCTGCCACTGCTTTCGCCGTCTTTTTCGATGCTGTTTTCTGATCCGGCAATGTTGTCCCTAAAGCCTCATGCCCTAACGCGATTACAATTCTCTTTTTCCTCATGGATATTTCCTCCTCGTATGCAGCCTGCAGGTGATACCCGATAATATAAAATTGTAACACAATTTTTATTGTTCTACAATACCACTGTTCTTTCCAATTCTCAGCAAAACAATGCCTGATACCAGAATCATAAACCAAAAACCTGCTTTTCGCCCAAAGGGATCATCCGTATTTGCACTCTTTGTAGGAGAAGACGGCGAGGTCTGCGTAACGGAATTTCCATCTGCCTCCACTGCAGTCTGATTTGTCCCTGATGCGGCCGAAGCGTTTACCACCTCAACCCTGCAGACAGCGTATATATTCGCATCGGATTTCAGATATGCCTTTACGTCAGACTCTCCAGTCTTTACGGCTTTGATCACGCCTGATTGATCTACGGCTGCCGAATCACCGGAAGCCTCCCATACAATTTCTTCTGCAGCAGTCTGTTTCGGAGTCAATTCTGCCGAAAGCGCCGCATGTTCTCCCACTTTCAGCTTAAGAGAAGTATCGCTTAATATTATTTTTTTTGTACTCTGTGCAGCTACAGTCACAATACATTTTACGGATAATCCGCTCCCATCTGTTGCCTTTCCGGTTATAACAGCCTGCCCGAGTCCGGCCGCCAGAAGCTTTCCAAAAGAATCCACCGTAACAACGGAAGCATCCGATGTCTCCCACTGCAGCTGCTGATCGGCCGATGACGGAAATACATTGACGGACAGTTCATAAACCTCATCCTTCAGAAGATCAAGCAGATAATTCCCCTCTGAATCCTGCCAAAGCTCTGGCAGATAAATCTGTTCTGCCAAAGCTCCCTCTTCGGCGTCCGTAAAAGCCTTAATCCTTGCCGTAACGCCGTTTGCCGCCATATCCGCCCAGTTTCCGTCTATCAGTCGAAAGCTCTCTCCCTCGTTCACCTGATTCGTAAAGGAGATCCAATTTCCATTTTGATATGTTTTATCCACAAAGAAATCAATTTCTCCGCCACTCTCTTTTTCCAGAGTAATCACAACGGAAAATATATCTCCTTCTGCCAGAGGAACCGTTTCTGTCAAGGGTATTGTATAATATCCTGCGTAACTGGTGCTTCCCGTCACCGGAACAGAAAGCTCCGGCGTTCCTGACGTGGGATCAAAGATATCTGCCGGGTTTTTATATATCTGAACAGAATAGGAAACCGCAGTATCAAACAATGCAAAGGATACTGCCTTTAATGTTTCTTTGTGGGCGTTTCCCCGAATATTTACCGAAAACACATTGGCAATGGAACCGCCGCTTGGCACCTTCGTAATGGGACTGTCCGGATTTGTGGCATTGTATGCACCGGCCGAACCATCATATTGGTAATTGTAATCATAATTATCCGCCAGTTCAAAATCAAATATATAGGCTCTTGCCCGATTGGCATTGGTATTCTCTGCATTTACTGCACTGTCTTCATAGGAAAGATAAAAATATCCGTTATCGCCCCAGCTGTCTCCATAACTGTTTTTTACGATCCACGCACCGTTCTCTTTGGGTCGGCAGCCTTCCGCAAAATTCTCTTTTGCATAGGCATCGTCCCAGCCGACAATGGTTACGGAATGGTTATTCGCTCTGTCTAAATCAAGAGGGGCATAATATGCACTGTTTTTTTCATTGTAATATATCCTGTTCCAGTAAAAATTAATCGCAGCCCCGCCATATTTCTGAATCATCTGTTTCGTCACATTGACTGCGTCTACATCTTTAAAATTAATCCAGTATGCATTCTGCAAATGCGCCGCATCCGCATAAGCCATGGAAGCATGGTACTGTGTCTGCGGCGTCAGATCTTCAAAAGGCGCTGCCGATTCATTGGCTGCTCCTGTCCAGTTCGCCAGTGCAAATGTAGAAAAAATAGTATTTGAACCCACTGCCATAAAATCGTGCTTAGAGATATTATGATTGCCGTCTCCCTTTGTATTCCCCAGGGGGTCCTCTTTGGAATGATAAAAGAAATAAGTCAGATGTGCCTCAGAGAGATCCAGTCTGGCAGGATCTGCAAGCCCTTTTCGTACCAGAGACATTTCCCCTGCCCCGAGAGAGGAAAATGCCCAGCAAGTATTGGAGCTTTGATTTCGCACAGGCGTTACCTGCTGTTTTTCTCTTGGATCGTATGTACTTTGAATCGCTTTTTCTTTATAACCGGCCAGCGCCGTATCCTTTTGAAGCAGACGATACAACTCTTTCTTTTCTCTGCTGCCGCTGCCCGCTTCTGACGTATCGTTTGTCAATGCTTCGATCTCTTCTGCCATTTCAGGAATATCAAATTCTTCTCTTTCCTCATATACAACCTCTTTTGCCGCTGCCCGTTCTGTAAAAACCAGACACATACAAATCACCAAAAACCCCAGATATCTCTTCATCTTCTCACCGCCTCTGCTTTTTTCTATTATAGTGCATACTTTAAAAAAAAGAAAGAAACGAATAGGAAGCACCTGATGCCAGCTTTTCCAAAAAGTGACATTGACCTGTCACCTGGAAACCGCCGGAATCTGTATTCTTCCTGCTCGTTCTTTTATTACATTCCTTTAATTCTTACTTCCCAAAATAACCTCTATGGTCTGTTCTATATACTCACCGTTTTGTGCCCGCTGAACGGTTACCTCAACGGCGGTTCCTGCGGCAAGATATTTCATCAGCTCCTGCATTTCTGCCATAGACTTCACATTTCTGCCGTCAAACCGGGTGATAATGTCTCCCTGCATAATACCTGCATTTGCAGCGCTGCTGCCCTCTACGATGTGGGCAACGTAAACGCCCTGCGGCATCTGATAGGTGTCGGATACGTTCTGGGTAACGTCAACGCCGGAAATCCCAAGATACGCCATATCAGAGCCTGTTACCACTTCCCGGGTAATCAACTGACGGATAATCGGAATTGCCGTCTGGGCAGGAATTGCATATCCCATTCCTTCCACACTGGTTTCCGCATATTTAACGGAAGTAATTCCGATCACCTCTCCGTCTATGCTCAAAAGCGCTCCGCCGCTGTTTCCGGGATTGATTGCCGCTGATGTCTGCAGCAGCGCATTGGTAATCGTACTGCCGTCTGTCTCATTCGTAACCGTCACTTCCCGGTCTAAGGCACTGATCACGCCGGTTGTCACAGATTGTCCGTATCCCAAAGCATTGCCAATGGCAATGGCTGTCTGCCCGATTTTTAAAGAAGAAGAATCTCCAAACGCAGCTACGCGGATGTTCTGTTTTGTCTCTTCTTCAATATCTTTTAAAGCAACACTGACAACGGCAAGATCCGTGCTGGCATCGGTTCCCTTTATTTTAGCGTCAACAGTGGCATCGTCCGCAAACAATACCGTCAAGGTTTCCGCACCTTCTATCACATGATTGTTCGTGGCAATATAGAGGTTTTCTTCATCCTGGCTGATAATAATACCGGAGCCGCAGCCCTCGCTTTCACGTTCTTCCACGCCTCCAAAGAAGAAGCTGGGCACCTGGGTTCTTGCGATCGTGGTAATCGACACAATCGACGGCATCGCCTGACTGACAATATCCGACACGTCTGTAACGGCGCCCTCCTTTGCCTGCGCTTTCTTATCCTGCGGTGTGCCGGAAATCGAATCCAGCGTTTCTGTGCCTCCCGCAATATTAAACTCTCCGCCGGATAACACTTTCCCTTCCGCCTCTTTCCCGCTGCCGTCTCCGGTCACTGCTCCAAAAAACCGCATCGTTCCCGCAAAGGCGGCTCCCGCCACAATTCCAAATGTCAGTGCCATAGCCGTAAGCTTTGCTGCCTTACCTGCAAATCCCTTTTTCTCCTTCTCTGGCTTTGGCGGTTCCTCATAGGGACGATACCAGCCGTTGGTTTCGTCTCCTTCGCCATATGTATTCTGTGTATCGGCATGCTCCGATTCGCCATAAGCATAATTCTCTATCGGTTCCCGGTCTGTCTGCGCACCGGAAGCATCGTATTCTCCGGCGGCTGCTCCTGTGCTCTGATCCTCCGGCATGGGCGCATCATAATATCTCTCCCGGCTGTTAAATGCCGGCGCATCATCATACCCCTCCTGATTGTCAAACGCTGACGGACCCTGATATCCTTCCTGACGATCAAATCCTTCCATAATTCCAGACTCCTTTCAAGGCAAGCGGATCTGCTGCCTTCTCTATTGCTATGAAAGTGAGTTTACCGTGAATTTGTGTTGCTTTTGTGAAAATATAATGCAAAAAAGATGAAAAATGATTTTTCGTCATTTTTCATCTTTTTATTTTTCAAATCAGATTCTGTTTTCGCTGCTGCCTACTGCTCATCACTGTCTTCCGGCAAAGCGTATCCGGTATCTGTCGTACTGGTATTATCGTCTCCAGTCAGCGGATTGTCAAATCTTGTGGTCATATCAGGCGTACATCCGGTATAATTTCTGATATAGCCGCTGATTTCATTTACCGTACCGGAAACCGTATTCTTTTACCATCTTATCAACTCTTTCATGCACATATTGCTCATCATCAC
>CANODN010000051.1 GCA_947564765.1 uncultured Roseburia sp.
ATATCTGAGAAAGAATGGACAAGCAAAGGCGGAAAAGAAGGCTGGAATAGGGAAGAATCGAATTTTTGGAAAGATGCCGTTCTTCCATCTCTTCTTTGGAATAAAAAGAGGCATTGATGTGTCCGTCTATCGTAAAGGAAGCATCCTTGGCAATGGTTGCCTCAGAAAGCAGGAAATGGTCGAAGATTTCACTGCATAAAAGCTGGTTGATAAATGTTTTCTTGTCGGTAAGTTTTAAAGCAATCAAATGAAACACCTCATAAATATAAAATAATAAATCTATTTTAACACACCTACTTTGAAAAATCCAAATAATATAGTAAAATAAGAAAATCAGAGGTAACAACAGTTTGGCCCAGGACGGACGACAACGGGAATGAGGCCGGAACATGGAGGAAACTGTGAAGAAAATAATGAAAAGGACGCTCTGTCTGATTTTATGCGCGGCTGCATTTGCGGATTTGCTGTCAGGATGCAGCTTTGCAGGATTTCATTTGGAAACGGAAGTGTTTCAGAGCGAAACAAAAACAAATATATCCAAACGGCCGGTTAAAAAGAGTAAGCCGGAAGAAAAAGTGCAGCAGGAGGCAGTGATCGAGACAGAAACAGAAGAAACCGGGGAGCCTGCAGAAACTGACCGGGAATCCTTTGGCAGAGAAGCAGATACGGCATATGCACAAAATTATGCATATTCGACGTTAGCGGATACGGCCAAAGAGGTTTATCATGAAATCTTAACGGCAATACTGGAGCACAAGGAAAAAATAGAAGTTTCCACTCTGGAGGTGGATGTACTGGAAGAGGCTTATCGGGCAATCTGTGCGGATTACGGCGGGTTGTACTGGGTATCCGGATATGTATATACACAGTACAGCAGGGGCGGTGAGCCGACAGGCATGGAATTTCAGCCGAAATATACCATGGATGCCGATGAAAGGGAAGAGACACAGAAACAGATCGATGCATCGGTGGAGGAGCTGATGGCAGGGATTTCCCATCAGGATTCGGATTATACAAAGGCAAAATATGTATTTGAAATACTGGTACAGAATGTGGACTATGATGCTTCGGCGGAAAATAACCAGAATATCATCAGCGCTTTTTTGAACAGGGCTACCGTATGCCAGGGCTATGCCTGTGCAACGCAGTATCTGCTCCGGCTGCTTGGAATTCAGAGTGCGATTGTAACAGGCAATGCCAACGGGGAATCTCATGCATGGAATCTGGTGCGTTTGGACGGTGAATATTATTATATGGATACGACCTGGGGGAATTCCAGATATTTAGACAGTTCCAGCCAAATGGAAAAATATGTAAATTACAATTATCTGGCGATCACCTCAGAAGAAATCAGCAGAACCCATATTTTGGATAACAGCTTCCAGCTGCCGGAATGTACCCATATGGAAGATAATTATTTTATAAAAGAAAAGCGCTATTTTGAAGAATGGAATCCGGAAGGCATAGGAGCATTGCTGACAGAATCATGGAATGCAGGCGGCGGAGACGTTGCAGTAAAATTTGCTTCCCACGATTTATATGAGCAGGCGCTGAAATATTTTATCACAGATCAGCATATTGCAGATTATTGTGAAAATATTTCTTCGGTTTTTTATTTGGAGGATAAAGAGCTGTATGTGCTGACATTTCATTTTTTATAGCTTTTGGCACTATTTTTGCGATAAAAATGCTTTTCATATGAGAATACTTGTGATATAATATTCTGCGAATATGAATCGAGTGGGTTCAATAAATAGAAAAGGAGATTTATTATGAAACATATCAAAACCTTAAATACAAGAAAATTACAGAATACCATTAAGACCGGCGGCTGCGGCGAATGCCAGACTTCTTGCCAGTCTGCATGCAAGACTTCCTGTACCGTAGGGAATCAGACTTGTGAGCATAGTAAATAGAAGCTTTGACTATGATTACATATACGGCCGCGCGCACAGCGTGCGGTCATTTGTTCGTTATATACGGTGAGAGAATAGTACCTGTCATAGAATGAACGATAACAAAAGGATAAAATAGGAAGCGAGGAAGTATTGCAGTGGTTCATCAGTACAAAAATAACGGCTATAATATTGTTCTGGATGTAAACAGCGGTGCAGTCCATGTGGTAGATGATGCGGCATATGACGTGATTGCTTTGTGGGAATCCCATACAAAGGATGAGATCATAGAGAAGCTGCAGTCTGATTATGATACGGAGCAGATCAAAGAAGCAATTGAGGAAACAGCTTCCCTGGAAATGGATGGCATTCTTTTTACCAAAGATGCATATGAGGGGATTGTTCCGAAGAGACAGCAGACTGTCGTGAAGGCATTGTGTCTGCATATTGCCCATGACTGTAATTTAAAGTGCCGGTATTGTTTTGCAGATGAAGGGGAATACCATGGCAGAAAGGCTCTGATGTCTTATGAAACCGGAAAAGCAGCGCTTGATTTTTTAATTGCCAATTCTGCGAACCGCAGGAATCTGGAGGTGGATTTTTTTGGCGGTGAGCCGACGCTGAATTTCCAGGTGGTAAAAGATTTGGTGGCATACGGGAGGCAGCAGGAGAAACGCTTTGATAAGAAGTTCCGTTTCACACTGACCACCAATGGCGTGCTGTTAAATGATGAGATTATGGAGTTTGCCAACCGGGAAATGGCAAATGTGGTGCTCAGCATAGACGGCCGTAAGGAAGTCAACGACAAGATGCGTCCCTTTGCAAACGGCAGTGGCAGCTATGATCTGATCGTGCCGAAGTTTCAGAAGCTTGCAGAGAGCAGAAACCAGAGAGACTATTATGTCAGAGGTACGTTTACGCACCATAATCTGGATTTTTCCGAAGATGTGCTGCATTTGGCAGATCTTGGATTTAAACAGATTTCCATAGAGCCGGTAGTGGCGCAGCCGGAGGATGATTATGCGATCCGGGAGGAAGATCTGCCACAGCTGTTCGAGGAATATGATAAGCTGGCGAAGGAAATGGTGAAACGGCATAAATATGGAGATGATTTCAATTTTTTCCATTTTATGATAGATTTAGAGGGAGGGCCCTGTGTGTTTAAGCGGCTTTCGGGCTGCGGTTCAGGAACAGAGTATCTTGCGGTTACACCCTGGGGAGACCTCTATCCATGCCATCAGTTTGTAGGCAATGAAAAGTTCTGTATGGGCAATGTCACGGAAGGGGTTACCAACACCTGTCTGCAGGAGGAATTTAAAGGCTGTAACGTCTATTCCAAAGAAAAATGCCAAAACTGTTTTGCAAAATTTTACTGCAGCGGCGGCTGTGCGGCAAATTCTTACAATTTCCATGGAGACATTCATAACGCCTATGATATCGGATGTGCATTACAGAAGAAACGTGTAGAGTGCGCTATTATGATAAAAGCGGCAGAAGCATTTGGAACAGAGTAAAAGAAAGGAAGAAACGAGATGAAGAACAAATTCAGTAAAGGTCAGGGCTGTGCGATGCTCTTAGTAATTGCCCTGGTTCTTGGAGGACTTGCATATTATGCATCCATCATTCTTTCTTCTACCGGAATCGGTGAGGATAAGAGTATTAAACTGGGCCTGGATCTGGCCGGAGGTGTCAGCATCACTTATCAGGTGGATGAAGACGGTTTCACGGACGAAGAAGTCAGTGATACGATTTATAAGCTGCAGAAGCGTGTGGAAGCGTATAGTACAGAGGCAGTGGTTTACAGAGAAGGCGATGACCGTATTACGGTTGAAATTCCCGGCGTAACAGACGCCAATGCAATTTTGGAGGAGCTTGGAAAGCCGGGTTCCCTGGAATTCCAGACACCGGACGGAGAAGCTTTTCTGACCGGCGATATGATTGAAGATGCCCAGGCCGGTTCATTGAAAAACGAAATGGGCAACAATGAGTTTGTGGTAGATCTGACATTTACATCAGAAGGCGCTCAGGTGTTTGGCGAAGTAACTTCCGCAAATGTAGGTAACGTACTGCCGATCGTATACGATGGCGAGGTGATCAGCAATCCGGAAGTACAGCAGGCGATTACCGGAGGAACAGCACAGATCACAAAGATCGGTTCTTTTGAGGAGGCAGAGGTGTTGGCTTCCAATATCCGTATCGGTTCTCTTTCCCTGCAGTTAAGCGAGCTGCGTTCCAACGTGGTAGGTGCACAGCTGGGAAACGATGCAATCTCTTCCAGTTTAAAAGCGGCAGCGATCGGCCTGATCATTGTTATGCTGTTTATGATGATCGTATATTTTGTACCGGGTGTTGCAGCTTCTATTGCACTTGCAATTTATACCTGTATGGTAATTGCGACCTTATATCTGTTTGAGATTACATTGACATTGCCGGGTATCGCAGGTATTATTCTCTCCATTGGTATGGCGGTAGATGCGAATGTTATTATATTTGCCCGTATCCGTGAGGAAATTGCCAGCGGTAAATCCGTAGGTTCATCAATTAATATAGGATTTAAGAAAGCGCTTTCTGCAATTGTTGACGGAAACGTAACAACGTTGATTGCAGCAGCAGTGCTTTACCTGTTTGGTTCCGGCTCTGTAAAGGGCTTTGCCAGCACACTGGCGATCGGTATTATCCTTTCCATGTTTACGGCACTGGTGATTACAAGATTGATCTTAAATGCATTGTATGCATTGGGACTGCAGGATACGAAATATTTTGGAAAAGGAAAAGTGTTAAAGACACTGCATTTGGTTGAGAGAAGAATGATTCTCTTTGGTATTTCCATTGTGATCATTGCAGCAGGATTTGTGGCAATGGGTGTTCACGGTTCCAATGGCAATGCCTTGAATTACAGCCTTGATTTTATAGGCGGTACTTCTACAACCGTACCTTTTGAAAAGGATTATACGATTGAAGAAATTGATTCCGAACTGGTTCCGCTGGTAGAGGGAGTGACAGGAGACAGTGATGTCCAGACAACTCAGGTACAGGGAACCAATCAGATTATTTTTAAGACACGGACACTTTCTTTAAGTGAACGAGAAGCTTTGAATAAGGTATTTGTAGATAATTATAATGTAAACGAAGATGAAATCCAGTCAGAGAGCATCAGCTCTGCGATCAGCTCGGAGATGCGTGCAGATGCAGTAAAAGCGGTTTTGATTGCTGTTATTTGTATGTTGATCTATATCTGGTTCCGTTTCAGTGATGCCAGATTTGCAGTCAGCGCAATTCTTGCTTTGGGCCATGACGTATTAGTCGTGCTTACCTGTTATGCAGTCATGCGTATTTCTGTAGGCAGTACATTTATTGCCTGTATGCTGACGATTATCGGTTATTCGATTAATGATACGATTGTTATTTTCGATCGAATTCGTGAGAATATGAAGTTGAAGAAGGTGAAGGATGCCAATGCTCTGTGCGAAGTTTCCAATGTCAGTCTGACACAGACACTGAGCCGAAGCATCAATACTTCCATTACCACATTTATCATGGTATTCATGCTGTGGTTACTGGGAGTTGCGACGATCCGTGATTTCTCATTGCCGCTTATGGTAGGTTTGATCAGTGGATCTTATTCATCCGTTTGTGTTGCTACACAGCTGTGGTTTGTATTTAAACGAAAAGTCGGAAAGAATAAAATTGCAGATGTTGCAAATTAATAGAATTGTATCATAGAGATCAAGGAATACTAGATAACTGCCGAGGGAGACTTCGGCAGTTTTTCTGTATTGAGATAGGAGGAATTTTAAATGAAAAATATACAGCTTTCGGAGCATTTTTCTTATCAGAAGCTGTTCCGCTTTACATTACCGTCGATCGCTATGATGATTTTTACATCAATTTACGGTGTAGTAGATGGTTTATTTGTTTCAAATTTTGTGGGAAAAACACCCTTTGCCGCAATTAATTTTATCATGCCTTTTCTGCAGATTCTGGGCACGGTGGGATTTATGTTCGGTACAGGAGGCAGCGCATTGATTGCAAAAACGCTGGGAGAAGGCAATAAAGAAAAGGCAAAAGAGCTGTTTTCCTTGTTTATTTATGTGACAACCGTCAGCGGAGTTGTGATTGGTATTATTGGAATTTTATGTATCCGTCCGATTGCCTTTGCTTTGGGAGCAGAAGGAGAATTGCTGGAAAACTGTGTTGTGTATGGAAGGTGGGTGCTTCTGGCAATGCCGTTTTTTATGCTGCAGTTTGAATTCCAAAGCTTTTTTTCGACGGCAGAAAAGCCGCATCTTGGTCTATTTGTAACCGTTGCGTCAGGCGTTATGAATATGATATTAGATGCGCTTTTTATGAAAGTGTTTGCATGGGGACTTGTGGGCGCTGCGGCTGCAACGGCAATCAGCCAGTCGGCCGGAGCAATTATCGCACTGGTTTATTTTATCCGTCCCAATACAAGTCTGCTGCAGCTGACAAGGACAAGGTTTGACGGCAGTGCATTGATTAAGGCCTCGATCAATGGTTCTTCAGAGCTGATGTCCGGTATTTCCATGTCTCTTGTCAGTATGCTGTATAATATGCAGCTGATGAAATATGCCGGTGAGAGCGGCGTTGCGGCATATGGAGTGCTGATGTATGTAGGGATGATCTTTTTCTCGGCATTTATCGGATATTCTGTGGGAACGGCGCCTGTAATCGGTTTTCATTACGGCGCGGGAAATCATGCAGAGTTAAAAAGTCTTTTGAAAAAGAGCTTTGTGATCATCGGAGGCTTTTCATTGTGTATGTTTGCAGCCTCCGAGATTCTGGCAATGCCGCTGGCAAGGATTTTTGTCGGATATGACAGGGAGCTGCTGAATTTAACACTGCGGGGATTTCGGATTTTTTCTTTTTCTTTTCTTCTGGCAGGAGTTCCGATTTTTGGTTCCTCATTTTTTACGGCACTCAGTAACGGGCTGATTTCGGCGCTGATCTCATTTTTGCGCACGCTTGTTTTTCAGGTAGCAGCAGTGTTGGTATTCCCGGTATTTCTTGCTATTGATGGAATCTGGATCTCCATATCGGCGGCGGAATTTATGGCAGTACTGATTACGGCGTTTTTCCTCGTTAAGATGAGAAGGAAATATCATTATTAAAAGAGCATTCCGTTAAGTCGGGATGCGCAAAATCTGACCGATGTTTATCAGACTGCCGGTCAAGTGATTTAGATTTTGAATGGCAGTTACGGTTGTATTGTATTTTCTGGCAATGGCCCATAAGGTATCGCCGGGTTTGACGGTATATTCGATATAGTCACTGGATTGGGAAGCGGGGATGTTTAAAATCTGACCGATGTCGATTCTGTCACTGGTTAATCCGTTTAAATTTTTTATGGCATTGACGGTGGTGCCGTATCTTCTGGCAATGGCCCACAGGGTATCTCCAGGCTGGACAGTATATTGCAGGGTGCCAGGCTCCGGTTTGGGCAGGGGAACGTTCTGACCGATTCCAAGGTAAACGTCATACAGCTTTTGCCATGTCTGCGGGCCTACAATACCGTCGGCGCTTAACCGCATCATTTGCTGGAATGCCATAACGGCCTGTGCTGTGCCGCTTCCGAAAATACCGTCTTGTGTAAGAGCGGGAATGCCGGGATAATATTCGGAAATCACATTTAAAAGATACTGCAGAGTGATTACATCCTGTCCCCTGGAGCCCTGACGAAGCACAGAGCCCGGCGGTACCGTTCCGATTCCAAGGGTATCTCCTTCGCCGTTTAATTCCGCCAGCTTTGTGACGGCGGTGTAGATGCTGGATATTTTATACCAGGTGCCTTTTCCGACAATACCGTCAGGAGTCAAATTGAAAATACTTTGAAATTTTTTGACTGCGGCGGCTGTGCTGCTTCCAAAGCTGCCTGCTTCGTCAGTAATGGTGGGAATGGCGGGATAGTTTCTTCGTATTCTGTTCAGATAAGTCTGGATGGTCTGGACGTCAAGTCCTTTGCTGCCGGATTTTAATGCAGTTCCGGGATAAGAGGAGAGAACGCCGGTGATAATGTTGGTTTCTGCAATTTCAATGTCGTTTGGATAATAGGACCTAAGAATCTGAAGAGGCGTTTTTCCCTGGTTTGCCAATGTTACAGTTCCCCATTGGGACAATCCCTGGCAGGTTGCCGTCGTACCATTACAAAATGAAGTAAAGTAGGGATTGTTTTGTCCCTTTCTGCGGACGTATTCATTGAAAATTTCATCAACAATCCGGCTGATGGATTCATAAATGGGACGTCCTTTTACAAAGTACTGGTCATAGGCGGTATTATTTGTGATATCAAAAGCATAGCCTCTGCTTCTGTACCATTCGGTGTATATACGGTTTAATGCAAAGGTGATAATGGCGTAAATATTTGCCCGCAGTGCGGCATCGGGCCAGGTGGGATATATTTCGCTGCTGGCTACATTTTTTACATAGTCAGGAAAAGATACCGATACGTTGGCTGCAGAGGAAGAGGGCGATCCAAGATGTACGGTAATGGGGTTGGGGATTGCGACCTGCCGCAGTACATAGGGGCTGCGGGAGGGACCTTCCTGGCTGCGGGATGCCGCAGACATGGCAACAGCAGGTTTTCCGACATAAATTTCTGTCAGAGTCGGTGTGCGCTGCGTATTCTCCATGGGCAGAAGGGTAAGGGGAAGAATTGCTGTTTCTCCTTCATAAATGGGGATATCCGAAACGGAAAGAGATTCAAAGCCTGTTTTTTGGGCGGTAACATAGTAGCTGATATAGGGCAGCTCGGAATAATAGGGGTTCTGGGAGAAATCCTTGCTTAGGGTTTCTAACGGGACCTTTTCAGTTTCCCCGCTTTCGTCTGTTATCAGTTCATAGATGTGGTTTCCAAATTGATCTAAGATGCGGATTTTGACACCGCTTAAGGGAATGGCGTCCTGTGCAGTTCTTGCCTGCAGGATGATATAACCGATTGCCATGGTAATGCTCCTTTTTTTGTTCTATATAATTTATGAAGGGGAGGGGAGATGGTGACAATAAATAAAAGGATATATTTTTTGCAAAAGCAATGTTAATATATAGAAAAGCAATAATTGCAGCCGCTTATAAAACCATACGAAAGACGATATCATAATAGCATAGTATGGGGCAGGAGACAGATATGGAAGAGATGCAGACGATAAGGATCGCCTTGTGCGAGAACTATAATTGGCTAATATCAGGACATAGATGTATCTGCAGGATGTAAATTACGCAGAAAAATTATCTGCATTTTCAAAACTTATCAGTAGAAATGATGAAATTCTTGAAAAAATACGAAAAAGTATAGCTGGCGAGTATGTGACAATGAATTCGTTCCGGCTGGGGACAGGCAGAGGTGCGCAGTTTGAGCAGGGTAGTGAGGGTGGTACAGGAACAGTAGACGACTTTATTAATAATAATGTAAATCCTAATTTTCAACAGAATGTTAAAGATGCATTTCTGAATGATGCAAAAGTGATAGTTTTGGAGCAAGATATAACAGTTTATAGATATCACGGAGGTTCGTCACAAGGAACCAGTTATTGGTATCCCCCTAATCAGACATCTAATCCAGCAGCTGATTTAGCTTTGCCACAAGGGAATACATACCAATATATGGATACATTTGTTATTCCGAAAGGAACAACTCTCTTGGAAGGTACGGTTGTACCTAATTTTGGACAGCCTGGCGGTGGATATCAATTTTATGTTCCAGATCCATCAGTAGTGATAAAACAATGAGAGGTAATGAAAAATGGATAAATTTAGAGAAAAAATATTGAGGGCTATAAAACTTTGCAATGAGGAATTAGTAAATAGAAGAAAAGGAGTGCTTGGAGAAAGCACAGAAGAACAACTGAAAAATATTATTTTACCAGAATTAACTCAACTTTTGACGATGCTTAATAGTAATCAACTGCCAGCAAAGGAGCAAAGATATCTAAATTCATTTGCAAATGCATTCACAGTATGGGGATGGAATATGCAAGAGCCGACAGAAATCTTTGTACTTTTGACAGAATTGAATAATGAATATAAAAACATAAAGGCATAATAACCTAACAAAAATATGGCAAACTGCTTAGAAAAATATAAGTTGTCAGACTCGATGTCAAGGGTGGCTCAGTACCTAAAACAATTCCGCAACAACTTGCACGAGACGGTCAAGTTCCTGCCGTTGGTAAGATGAGAGATTTAAATACTTCAGGAGCTGTTTTAGATGGAGAATTTAAGGTTGCTGATTATTTACCAGATATGGGAAATCCTCGAGATAATTGGCATCAATGTTTTTATCGCAGCGGCCTTACACAGGTT
>CANODN010000052.1 GCA_947564765.1 uncultured Roseburia sp.
CCCTGCGAGAACTCTTTTTCCTCCTCTGCCTTTACACGCCTGTTGATTAGCTTCTTCTTATAAGAACTTAACTTATGGAAGGATATGCGATTAACTCTCCGCAGCCTTTAATATTCTCTCCAAATCTGCAATCAATTCCTGGGAATAAGCGGCGGCATCGTTGTAAAGCTGCTCTGCTTTTTCATAATCAGACTGATTCAGCGCTTCGATGACCTGTTCTCCGTATTTATGGAATTTTTCGTGCTTATGGCCAAGTGCATTCCAGGTTGGACGGATTGACGGAACATCCGGCGTCATAGCATGATAGAAATGTCCGAAACCACACTTGGTGGAATCTAACTGCAGAGGCATAATACTGCGTTTGTAAACCATATTTTGCAGGTTTTTCAGCCATGATCTGTGAGCGGTAATGGCATTGCGGATGTGCTTGGAAAATTCTTTGCCTTTCAAACGGAAAAAGGTATCTTCTGACATAAATCCCATTTGTTTTACAGAATCATCCAGTGTTTTTTCAATATCAACGACAGGTTCGGTGGCCGTTTTTAATTCCTCGCTGACGTTGCGCATAAAGTCGGCGCTGTCTCTTAACTGGGTTTCCATTTGCGCCATAGAATGACCGATTTCTTCACTGACGGCAGTGATAGAACCCATGGATTCATCTACTCTGGAAACGTGGGATTGATTTTCATCATTTAAAGCCCAGACATTGTTAATCTTCTCGGTCATGGTTCCAAGGGCCGATATGGTTTCTGTGGCACTGGTAACGCTTTTCTGTGACGCTTCCTTGATTGCATCTACAAAAGATCCCATATTGCCATTGAGTTCCTGGGTTTTTGCTGCAAGCTCGCGGATTTCGGCAGCTACAACAGCAAAGCCTCTTCCGGCCATTCCGGCTCTCGCAGCCTCAATAGAGGCATTTAATGAAAGAAGATTTGTCTGCAGCGAAATGGAATCGATTCCTGCGATCACTTCGTTCATGTGGCTGATTACATTCAGCAGATTATCCAAATCTGTCTGCATCGCACGGGATATTTCGATGGTCTGGGAAGAAAGTTCACGGATGCCGGTCAGTTCTGTCTGGCAGCCTTCTATTTTGGAATGAACCTCTTTAATTTCGGAGGAGACATCTATAATCGTGCTTGTGAGAGCTTCCTGCTGATTGTTTGAATTTGCGGAGGGCGAATCAGAAGCTGCTCCGAACAATGCTTCGGTGGCAGATTCGATGTCCTGGGTAATTGCGAGTATTTTGTCTGTTTCATGCTGCATTGTTAAATCCAGAGAACTGATCTGCATAACGGCTTTGATGTTTTTTTCAAAAATTTCGACAAATTGCTGTCTTGCATTTAAAAGCCTTTGATAAATACTGTTCAGTTCAGGCTCTTTGGAGTAGTCGGCAGCTTTTAATTCGGAAACTGCTTTGATAAGGTCTGCATTTTTCTTTCCAATCGGCATTTGGTAACCTCTCTTTTCTGAGTATTGTGTTAATAGGATTTATCAAATGTAAAACTATTATGATACACTTTAATAATAATAAACTTCCGGCTTTTTTGCAACTGTTTTAGCTATTTTGCCGCATTGACTTTTGTGGAATTCTGTACCATACTGTCATAAAATTGTAATTATAAATCGGAAGCGGGACGATCCTATAAAATTAAGGGAATTATGGAGGAAAAGAATGGGAAATAAAGTTTATGAAGTGGTATTGTTTGACCTGGACGGTACATTGATTGATTCTGGTGAGGGTATTACAAATTCTGTGGCATATTCGCTGGCAAAATTCGGTATTGAGATAAAGGATAAAAGAGAATTGTATCCGTTTATCGGGCCTCCGCTTCATGAATCTTATGAAAAGTTTTATGGATTTTCGAAAGAAAAGGCGAAAACAGCAGTGGAATATTACAGGGAATATTACCGCGAAAAGGGAATTTTTGAAAATCAGGTTTATGAGGGAGTGGAAGCGCTTCTAAAAGATTTATATAATGCCGGCAAAACCCTGATTGTGGCCACTTCCAAGCCCAGGGTGTTTGCAGAACAGATTTTGGAATATTTAGGTCTTGCAGGATATTTTACCTGTATTGCAGGTGCCAATATGGACGGGACGATGACAAAAAAATCAGAAGTAATCCGATATGGACTTGCAGCTGCCAATGTATCCGATGATTCGAATGTTGTTATGATTGGGGACAGAGAGCATGACGTTTTGGGAGCAAAAGAGACAGGAATTGATTGCATAGGAGTATTGTTTGGATATGGGGATTATAACGAGCTGAAAAATGCCGGTGCAGATTATATTGTGGAAAAAGCAGATGATATTGCGGCAATTTTCTGATAATACGGTTATCATTTAGACTGTTTCTGCCGATACAATAAATGATAGTATACTTAAGCGACTGCTTTGCAGGAGCATGTCATATTGGGATGCTCCAGAGGGCAAAAGATTTATAAAAGAATGGATTCATTTGTAGTTTCAGGGAGGAACGAGTTATGAAGATGGCAGTAAATGGCGGGGTTGGCGGCGGCATAGGAAATGCATCCGTTGTGACGACGAGAAGCAGTACGGCCGGTAAAGCAAAGTCAGGAAACAACCAGGCGAAAAAACCCAAAAAGAAATTGAATTACAATCCAAGGGAAATTTCTTCCCAGCTGGCGTTGGCAAAGAAATCCAGGAATGCAGCAGTAGTTCTGGCAAGAGCAAGGATTAAGGTGGGAACACTGCAGCAGGCATATGCTTCCGGGCAATATAATCAGTCCGAGGTGCGGATTGCGATAGCTCATGCCAAGAGAATGGCAGAATGTGCCCGGGTGAAGACGAGTAATTTAAAGGAAGAAGAGATACTCAAGCGGCGTAACGACAGAGATCACAACAACGGGGAACAGAAGAAACGAAATGAAATCAAGCGCCGTGTGAGGCAAAAAGAACAGAATCTGAAGGTAAAAGTATCGTTAGAGGAAAGTAAGCAGATTCTGAAGGAAAAGGCAAGAAAGCAGCAGCTGATCCAGAAACGCCGGATGCATCGGAATGATGAACAGCGCAGAATTACAGAAGCGGATATGAAATATCTGCAAGATCAGATAAACAACAATCAGTCAGATAAATCTGCCAGATATGAAGGAGTTTCTCTGGATTTGAGCTCGGCGGCAGCACAAATGGCCGAATTACAGCAGTTACAGAAACAGATCCAGAAGGAAGTTGAAATGGAAGTAGAACTGGAATATGCTGCAATGGATACCGGAAGCACATCCTCTGCCGCAGTATCGGACGGCGGAGCTGCTATGGCGGGTATGGAAGCAGGGGGCGGCGAAGTGCCGGTATCGGTGGATATTGCCATATAGTAGATTTTCCATATAACGGATGCGTTGGTAAGTCAGAAAGAGGCTGCCGCATAAAGAGAATAGGGTACAGGATATAGGGGATTCTGCTTTCAGAAAACCCAATACCCTGTACCGATGATCCTTAGAGCGGCAGCCCTGTAAGCTTATGCCATTGCATTTGCTTTCTTATATTTATAGATCATTTCTGCATGTTCCTGTTCTTCTGTCTGAATATGATTTAAAAGCTTGCGGACTTCACCGTTGCCGAATTGGAAAAGATTGGTGTTGTAATCGGCAGATACCATTTTTTCGTTTCCGATACTGTCCGAGCAAAGAAGCGCATCGTGCTGTTTATCGGTCTGATTGGAGCCGGAGCCATAAGCGGCCTTTGGCTGATAAGAATCCGCTTTGGAAGCAGCGGAATTTGTTGATTTGTAGGAGGGCATCTGTCCTTCCATTAACTGACCAAGGAACTGGTAATGCTCCTGCTCGTCTTTCGCAATTTCTGTAAACAAATCTTTTAAACAGCCGTCTTTTGCAGTGCTGGCACATAAATTGTAGTGTTCCATGCAGACCTTTTCCTGTGTTTGCAAATCTTTTAAAATCGTGTTTTCTTTTTCTGTCAGAATCATAATTATCTCCTTATTTTATTTTAAAATTTTTAGTTCAAAAACAGTATTGGTTATTTTTACATAAAATATGCATGTATTTGGAGGATTACTTTGGATAAATATCAGATTTTAAAAAAATACTTTGGCTATGACTGTTTCCGGGAAGGACAGGAGGAGATCATAGATACGCTGCTTTTGGGACAGGATGCTTTTGGCATTATGCCTACCGGAGCGGGAAAGTCCCTCTGCTACCAGGTCCCGGCCCTTTTGATGAAGGGAATTACGCTTGTTGTATCTCCGTTGATTTCTCTGATGAAGGATCAGGTAGGAACTTTAAACCAGGCAGGAATCCATGCGGCTTTTTTAAACAGCACGTTAAGTGCAGGGCAGTATAAAAGGGCATTGCAGCTTGCCGGAGAGGGAACTTATAAAATTATCTATATAGCGCCGGAGCGGCTTTTAACAGAAAGCTTTTTGGCGTTTGCACTGGGGGCAGATATTTCCATGGTAACCGTTGACGAGGCCCATTGTGTGTCCCAGTGGGGACAGGACTTTCGGCCTGCTTATCTGAAAATTGCGGAATTTATCAGGCTGCTTCCAAAACGTCCGGTGGTCAGCGCTTTTACGGCAACGGCAACCAGGGAGGTCAGGGAAGATGTATTAGCGGCGTTAGAGCTGCAGGAACCAAAGATGATTACCACCGGCTTTGACCGGAAAAATCTGTTTTACCGGGTGAGCGCCGAGGCAGATAAATTTGCAGAGGTGATGCATTATCTGACCGAACATCCCACAGAGAGCGGCATTATATATTGCCTGACAAGAAAGATTGTGGAGGAAGTTTGCGCCAGGCTTTGGCAGAAGGGCATACCGGCAGTCAGATATCATGCCGGATTATCAGACCGTGAACGGCAGAAAAATCAGGATGATTTTTTATATGATGCGGCTCCTGTTATGGTGGCAACCAATGCCTTTGGAATGGGGATCGACAAGTCAAATGTGCGGTTTGTCATTCATTATAATATGCCGAAGAATATTGAGAGCTATTATCAGGAGGCAGGAAGAGCGGGCAGAGACGGGGAAGAGGCCAACTGTATTTTACTGTATGCACCGAAGGATGTGGTTCTGAATCAGTTTTTGATCGATCAGGAAACAGAGCATGGGGTGCTGACAGAGGAGGAAATGGAACTGGTAAAGGAACGGGACAGAGAGCGGTTAAAGCAGATGACGTTTTACTGCACGACAAACGGCTGTCTCAGAGAATTTATTTTACGGTATTTCGGTGAATATACGACAAACTACTGTAAAAAATGTTCCAACTGCCTGACAGAATTTGAGGAAATTGATATTACACAAATTGCCCGGACAATTGCTGCATGTGTAAAAAGCAGCGGTCAGCGGTTCGGCATGACTGTGATTACCGATACGCTTCACGGCAGCCGGTCGTCTAAGCTGAAACAAAATGGCATGGCGAAAAATAAATACTTCGGCAGTCTTGCAGATGTTCCGATTTACCGGATTCGTCAGGTGATGCAGTTCCTGAGTCATAAGGGATATATTTTTGTGACAAAAGACCAGTATCCCATTGTAAAGCTGACCGAAACATCCGAAGCGCTTTTTGATCAGACTCCGGTTTTGATGAAAGCGGCAAAGGAGCAGGAGAAAAAGCCGGCGGCTGATCAAACGAAGCAAGGCGGCAATAAGCAGAAGAGTCATTTTGCGGGTACGGACTATGCATTGTTTGAAGAGCTTCGGAAGCTGCGTATGGAAATTGCAAAGACCGAGAAGGTGCCGCCTTACATTGTGTTTAGTGACAAATCATTAAGAGATATGTCTGCAAGAAAGCCAAAGACAAAGGCTGCATTTTTGGCAGTGAACGGTGTGGGGGAGCATAAATGCCGGAAATACGGAGAGCAGTTTCTGGATGTCATCGCAAAGTGGGAAGAAAAATAAGAAATCCCTGTAACCGGAGGGGGTTCCGGCACAGGGGAGGAAAAAAGAGAAAAAATATATATATGAAAACCCTTTCGGGATAGTTTTTTGTCGGAGCCGACCGAGCCTCGCAAGACTTTACAACTCCTTTGTGTTTATGTATTATAGTATAAATAGAAATTATGTTTTTAATTTGAATAAAAATGGAAAATTTCGTTAAGATTCTAAAGATTCCATGAAGATGATGTAAAGAAAGGAGATTGTTATGTATCAGGCGAATACAAAAAGATATGATACCATGGAGTATAAGCGGTGCGGGATGAGCGGTTTGAAGCTGCCGCTGCTTTCTCTGGGACTGTGGCACAATTTTGGAACTACATCCAGCTTTGAAAATATGAAAAATATGTGTACGGCTGCATTTGATGCAGGTATCACACATTTTGATCTGGCAGATAATTACGGGCCGGTGAATGGGGCTGCAGAAGAGAATTTCGGAAGAATTTTAGACTGGGGGCTACGCCCTTACCGGGATGAGCTGGTGATTTCCACAAAAGCAGGTCATGAGATGTGGCCGGGGCCTTATGGGGACTGGGGTTCGAAAAAGCATCTGGTGTCCGGCCTGGATCAGAGCTTAAAGCGTATGGGGTTAGACTATGTGGATATTTTTTATCATCACAGACCGGACCCCGATACGCCGTTGGAGGAGACCATGCTGGCATTGGATGGGATTGTAAAAAGCGGCAAGGCATTATATATCGGACTTTCGAAATATGATGCGGAGCAGACAGACAAAGCCGTTCGGATTCTGAAGGAACTAAAGACGCCTTTTATCATTCATCAAAGCAGATATTCCCTTTTTGAGCGGACAATCGAACAAAACGGATTAAAGCAGTATATTGCGGAAAACGGATATGGAATGATCGTGTTTTCTCCGTTGGCTCAGGGGCTTTTAACGGATAAATATCTGCATGGGATACCGGAAGACAGCAGAATTAAAAAGGACGGAAGGTTTTTGAAAGAGAGTGCGATTACAGAAGAGAAATTAAAAAAGATTGCAGCTTTAAATGAAATTGCTGCGGACCGGGGACAATCACTGGCACAAATGGCACTGTCCTGGGTTTTGCGGGATAATGCAGTGACGACCGTTTTAATTGGAGCATCCAGACCGGAACAGATTCTGGAAAATGTGAACATTGTCGGAAAAACAGATTTTACGGCAGAGGAATTAGAAGCGATTGAGAGAATCTGCGGACAATTTTCCGGTAATGTATGATCAGAAGAAATAATAAAAAAGAGATCGCAGGGAAATGTTATGGATGACAATTCCCTGAGGTCTCTTTTTTGGATACAGACAGGAAGAAATTCCCGGCAGCAGGTTTTATAGAACAACTGCCGTTTCCTGAAATGTTGCTTTGCTTATCCGTGATTTCTCTGTGAAAAGCGTTTGGTAAAAAGATCCTTCCATGCTGCGGGATGAAAAAGGATTAACAACGGAAACAGTTCCAGTCGACCGGCCAGCATGTCAAACATCAAGACATATTTGGAGAGTATGGAAAAATGACCGAAATTCTGTGTCGGTCCAACCAGCTCCAATCCTGGGCCGATATTGTTGATCGTCGCCGCAACAGCAGTAAAATTCGTGGTGAATCCATTGTTGTCAAAAGATACAAGAAACACGGATGCGGAAAACAGGATCATAAATGTAATAAAGTACACATTTGTGGAACGAAGTACATCATGCTCCACCGGTTTGTCATCCATTTTGATCTTTTTGATGATTTTCGGATGGATATAGGAGTTTAGCTCTTTGACGATGGTTTTAATCAGTAAAATAAAACGGGAAACTTTAATGCCGCCGCCGGTACTGCCGGCACAAGCGCCGATAAACATAAGCAGCACAAGGATCGTTTTGCTGGCCTGGGGCCAGAGATCGAAATCGGCGGAAGAAAAACCGGTGGTAGTGATAATGGAGCCTACCTGAAAAGCTGCATGTGTCAATGCTTCAAAAATGCCGTTGCAGGTATGTAAAATATTAAGAAAGATAATTCCGATAGACGCCAGGATAATCATGAAATAGGCCCTGACTTCTTCTATACAAAGCGCTTTTTTCAGCGTTCCGAACAAAGCAAGGTAATAGGCATTGAAATTAACGCCGAACAGTATCATAAAAATAGTAACAACCCACTGCAGGTAAGGGGAATAGCTGACAAAGCTGTCATTTTTTATACCAAAACCGCCTGTTCCGGCTGTACCGAAGCTTGTGGTTAAGGCATCAAAAAGAGGCATCTTTCCGGCCAGAAGAAAGATGACTTCTAAAATAGTCATTGCAAAATAAATCAGGTAAAGGATACGTGCCGTATAGCGGATCTTTGGCACCAGCTTGCCAACGGAAGGACCGGGGCTTTCTGCACGCATCAGGTTGATATGGGAGCCGCCGCTTAAGGGGATGACTGCAAGCAGAAATACAAGAACGCCCATTCCGCCGATCCAATGGGTAAAGCTCCGCCAGAACAAGGCACAGTGGGAAAGGGCTTCCACATCGCTTAAAATACTTGCGCCCGTAGTGGTAAATCCGGAGATCGTTTCAAATAAAGCATCAGTAAAAGAAGGGATTTCTCCGCTTAAATAAAAAGGAAGACAACCAAAAAAACTTAGGAGAATCCAGCTTAAAGCCGTGGTGATACAGCCTTCTTTTAAATAAAACACCTGATTTTTGGGAGGCTTTCTTGTCATAAGAAAGCCGAGGATCAGACAGACAGCAGCTACGCTGACATAATAAAAGCCTTCGTGTTCCAGGTAAATTCCGGATACAATAGCCGGCAGGAATAAAAGTAAGCCTTCAATTTTCAGTACGTTACCCAGAATAAATCGAATAATTGAACTGTTCATTTGAATTTACATATCCTCCTGTTATTCTAAAATGTCCAGAATATCTTTGAAACCTGTGTGAGTGGTAACGATCATAACACTGTCTCCCACCTGGATGGAATCCTGTCCGCTTGGAATAATAATCGAACCGTTGCGGTTGATAAAAGAAACCAGAAGATTCTTTTTCAGAGGAAGGTTCATCAGCGGAATGTTGGTTACTTTGGAATTTTCGTAAACCCGGAATTCAATCGCCTCTACCTGGTGGTCAAACATATGATAAAGTGTTTCGATATTGCTGTCCATGGAATTCTTCTTGGCACGGACATAAGCAATAATGGCTTCGGATGTTATGTAGCGGGGATAGACAACGCTTCCCAGATCCAGATGATTGATCACATCCTTAAACGTAATGCGGTTGATCTTGGTAATGACTTTGGCATTGGATACCTGTCTTGCATGCAGTGTCAGAAGAATGTTTTCCTCATCGATTCCGGTCAGTGCAATGAAGGATTCCATGTATTCAATGCCTTCTTCTTTCAAAAGCTCCTGATCTGTTCCGTCGCCGTTGATAATGACTGCTTTGGGGAGAAGAACGCTGAGCTCTTCACATCGGCTTTTGTCAATTTCAATGATTTTGACGGAAATGCCCATTTGAATCAACAGCCGGGCAAGATAATAGGCTGCTTTGCCGCCGCCGATGATCATGGTGTTTTTTACCTGATGTGTTTTAAAACCGATTTCTTTCAGGAAGTTTCTTCCTACTTTTCGGGTGGCAACAAACGATATGATATCTCCGGCCTCCATTTGAAAATCACCGGAAGGAATATAGACTTCTCCGTGCCGCTCAATCGCGCAGATCAAAATGTCGGGAGCAATATTTTTGCCTAAATATGCGATTGTGATACCGTTCAATACGTTATCCTTTGGGATCTTAAATTTGACCAGCTCTGCCTGGCCGTGGGCAAAGGAATTTACTTCAAGGGCGGTAGGAAGATACAAAATCCTTGCAGCTTCCTTGGAAGCTTCCAGTTCCGGATTGATGATCATGGCAAGGCCTAATTTCTCCCGGAGATAGCTGGCTTCACTGCTGTAGTCCGGTGTGCGGACTCTGGCAATGGCAGCGCAGTTTCCTACCTGCTTGGCTACGGTACAGCAGAGCAGATTCAGCTCATCCGAACTGGTAACTGCAATGATCAGATCGGCATCCTTGATACCGGCTTCCATCTGTATGGTATGGCTGGCGCCGTTTCCCGGAAGCCCCATGATATCATAATAGCTTGCAATTTCCTGAACCTTTTTGGCATCCTTATCAATAATGGTAATATCGTGTCCTTCTTTGCTAAGCTGCTCAATCAGTGTAGTTCCTACCTTGCCGGCAATAATGTGTTGGCCAACGAACCACCATTATCACCCCCCAAAGCGAAGTTTAGCCACATA
>CANODN010000053.1 GCA_947564765.1 uncultured Roseburia sp.
ATCAGCGATGGCATTGGCAGAACGACCAGCAATTGGACCACGACGACACATGTATGTGCATTGATTGTAATGATCGTTTTGATCGGATTTTTTATCGCCGCCAATCGAAAGATCAAGTCGGCCAAAGAAGTACCGGATGGTTTTCAAAATGTGGTGGAACTGATTGTGGAAATGCTGGATAACATGGTAAAAGGCGTTATGGGCGTGAACTCTACAAAGTTTGCCAATTATATCAGTACGATCTTCATTTTTATTTTAATGAGCAACATATCCGGCATATTCGGATTAAGACCGCCGACCGCAGATTATGGTGTGACATTTGCACTGGGTGTCATGACATTTTGTCTGATCCATTTTAACAAATTCAAACACCAGCACGTTTCGGGAGTACTGAAAGGTCTGTGTGATCCATGGCCGATCTGGGCGCCGATTAATATTATCAGTGATATCGCTGTGCCGGTTTCCTTATCTTTGCGTCTGTTCGCAAATATTTTGTCAGGAACCATTATTATGGCCCTTGTCTATGGATTGCTTGGCTGGATCGCAACATTCTGGCCGTCCGTACTTCATGTGTACTTCGATCTGTTTTCAGGAGCAATTCAGACCTATGTATTCTGTATGTTGACCATGACATACATCAGTGATGCAATTGGTTCAGAGTAAATAACAGTTACAATTATATTTTAAATTAGGAGGAATTTTATTATGAATATTTCAGGAAATGATTTAATTTTAGCGTGTTCAGCAATCGGTGCAGGACTTGCAGTTATTGCAGGTATCGGACCTGGTGTAGGCCAGGGTATTGCAGCAGGTTATGCGGCAAATGCAGTAGGAAGAAACCCGGGAGCAAAATCTGACATTACATCTACGATGTTATTAGGCCAGGCGGTAGCAGAGACAACAGGTCTTTATGGTCTGCTTGTTGCAATCCTCTTACTTTTCGTAAAACCGTTAACATGGTAGAATGCCTCTGTGCGTGAAATGGCGCATAAGAAAGGTAAATTATGGAAATGTCAAATGCGGAAAGGAGGGTGAACTTCTAAATTATGGACAGATTGTTTGGACTTGATATGCAGCTTTTGATGGATGCGCTGCAGTTCGGAGCGTCTGTATTTGTACTGTTTTTGCTGGGAAGTTATCTTTTGTTCAATCCGGCTCGCAAGATGTTAAAAGACAGGCAGGAAGGAATCAAAAAGAACATTGACGATGCAAATGCAGATAAGGAAAGCGCGGCGGCATTAAAAGCGCAGTACGAGGAAAAGCTAAAGGGCATAGACAAAGAAGCGGAGCAGATTTTAAGTGAAGCGCGTCAGAAAGCTTTGAAGAATGAAGCCAAAATGATAGAAGAGGCGAAGGAAGAAGCCGCCCGTATTATTGCGAGAGCCAATGAAGAGGCTGTATTGGAGAAGAAGCGTGCAATTGATGAGGTAAAACAGGAAATGATTACAGTGGCATCCATGATGGCTGCCAAAGTTGTTGCAGCTTCTATCGATACAAGCATTCAGGATACGCTTGTAGAAGAAACATTGAAAGAAATGGGTGATTCGACATGGCTAAGCTAGTATCAAAAACATATGGGGATGCATTGTTTGAGATTGCGGCAGAAGAAGGGCGTATGAATGCTTTTTATGAGGAAGCAGAAGGCGTAAGAGCTGTATTAAAGGAAAATACGCAGATTTCCAAATTAATGAATCATCCCAAAATTGTAAAAGAAGAAAAAATTCAGATCATAGAAAATATATTCAAAGGCCGGGTATCCGATGAACTGGTGGGCCTTATGCGTATGATCGTGGATAAAGGACATTTTGCAGAAATGGATTCTGTGCTTTCGTATTTCATTACAGAAGTAAAGGAATCAAAACACATCGGCACGGCTTATGTGACAACGGCAGTGGAATTATCCGATGAACAAAAAGCACAGGTGACAGAAAAACTGATCCGGACTACGGACTATGTGGAATTTGAAATGCATTATAACGTAGACGCCGCATTAATCGGCGGTATGGTGATCCGGATTAAGGACAGAGTCGTAGACAGCAGCATCAAGACAAAACTCTACGATTTATCCAGAGAATTATCCAAAATTCAGTTGAAAGTAGGTGAATGCGCTCCATGAATTTAAGACCAGAAGAAATCAGTTCTGTTATTAAAGAGCAGATTAAAAGATATGCGGCGCAGCTTCAGGTGGCAGATGTGGGAACCGTTATCCAGGTGGCAGACGGTATTGCCCGTATCCATGGTCTGGAGAATGCAATGCAGGGTGAGCTTCTCGAATTTCCCGGTGAAGTATACGGAATGGTATTAAACCTGGAGGAAGATAACGTTGGTGCGGTACTGTTAGGTGACAGCAGAAACATCAATGAGGGAGATACCGTAAAAACCACCGGAAGAGTTGTTGAGGTTCCGGTTGGCGATGCCATGTCAGGACGTGTAGTCAATGCATTAGGACAGCCAATCGACGGAAAAGGACCCATCGAAACAGATAAATATCGTCAGATTGAACGTGTGGCAAGCGGTGTTATTTCCAGAAAATCCGTAGATACGCCGCTGCAGACAGGTATCAAGGCAATCGATGCCATGATTCCCATTGGCCGTGGACAGCGTGAGCTTATTATCGGTGATAAACAGACCGGTAAAACAGCAATCGCAATCGATACGATTATTAACCAAAAAGGTAAAAATGTAAAATGTATTTATGTAGTAATCGGTCAGAAAGCATCTACCGTTGCTTCTATTGTAAAGACATTGGAAGAGTTTGGAGCAATGTCCTATACGACAGTTGTAGCGTCCACAGCAAGTGAGCTGGCTCCGTTGCAGTATATCGCTCCTTATTCCGGATGTGCCATCGGTGAAGAGTGGATGGAGAACGGAGAAGATGTACTGGTTGTATACGATGATTTAAGTAAGCATGCAACGGCATACCGTACACTTTCCCTGCTGCTTAAGAGACCGCCGGGACGTGAGGCTTATCCGGGTGATGTATTCTATCTTCATTCCAGATTGTTAGAGCGTGCAGCAAAATTAAACGACAAATTGGGCGGAGGTTCTTTAACAGCCCTTCCGATTATTGAAACACAGGCAGGCGATGTATCTGCTTATATTCCGACAAACGTTATTTCGATTACAGACGGACAGATTTATCTGGAAACAGATATGTTTAACGCAGGTTTCCGTCCGGCGATCAACGCAGGTCTTTCCGTATCACGAGTAGGAGGCGCTGCGCAGATCAAGGCAATCAAGAAGATTGCAGCTCCGATCCGTGTGGAATTGGCACAGTACCGTGAGCTGGCAGCGTTCTCACAGTTTGGTTCCGAATTGGATGACGACACGAAAGAGAAGCTGGCGCAGGGTGAAAGAATCCGCGAGATTTTGAAACAGCCTCAGTATAAGCCGATGCCGGTTGAAAATCAGGTTGTGATTATTTATGCTGCAACGAAGAAATATCTCATCGATATTCCGGTAGAAGATATTTTACGTTTTGAAGAAGAGCTGTTTAATTATGTGGAGACAAAATATCCGGAAATCTTAGAGTCTATTCGCAAGACGAAAGAGATGACGGAGGAGAATGAGAAAGCATTAATTAAGGCAATCGAGGAATGTAAAGCATCTTTTAAATAAAGGCGGTGAGAGAATATGGCCTCTATGAGGGACATCAAGCGAAGAAGAAGCAGCATACAGAGTACGCAGCAAATCACGAAAGCCATGAAGCTTGTTTCTACCGTTAAACTGCAGAAGGCAAAGAACCGCGCAGAAGAAACGAATCCATATTTTAACTACATGTATCAGACTGTAGTTTCCATGCTGCAAAGATCGGGAACGATTATGCATCCCTACCTGAAGGCAGGCGAATCGCAGAAAAAAGCGGTTGTTGTCATTACTTCTAACCGTGGACTTGCAGGCGGCTATAATTCAAATATTGTAAAGCTGGTGACAGACAGCGGTTTTTCCAAAGAAGATGTCAGGGTTTACGCCATTGGAAATAAAGGAAAAGAAACGCTGGAACGGCGTGGATATGAGATTGCAGAGGATTATTCCGGTGTAATCGAGGCTCCTGTATACGAAGATGCGGCGGCAATCTGCGCCAAAGTATTACAGGCTTTCCAGGATGGTGAGATCGGTGAGATTTATCTGGCATATACGCATTTTAAGAATACCGTAAGTCACGAGCCGACGTTGATGAAGCTTCTTCCGATTGAGATTGATGAGGAAGAGGTAAAAGAGGATTCCAACATTCTGATGAACTATGAGCCGAATGATGAAGAGGCTTTGGATATGATCATTCCTAAATATATTACAAGCTTATTCTATGGAGCGCTGGTAGAAGCAGTTGCCAGCGAAAACGGCGCCAGAATGCAGGCAATGGATGCTGCAACAAGCAATGCAGAAGACATGATTAGTGATTTGTCACTGAAATATAACAGAGCGCGTCAAGGCTCAATTACACAGGAATTAACAGAAATTATTGCGGGCGCATCAGCAATTTCCTAATTATTGCCGAACGGCATAGAGGAAATTGTGATGTGCGGAATAAAAATAAGGAGTGATAGGAAAAAATGGCAGATAAGAATATAGGTAAAATCACTCAGATCATCGGTGCCGTTTTGGATATTAAATTTTCAGAAGGACACCTGCCGGAGATTAACGACGCTATCAACGTTACCACAAAAGAAGGTAAAAAACTGGTAGTGGAAGTATCCCAGCATCTGGGTGATGATACAGTCAGATGTATCGCCATGGGCTCTACAGACGGACTTGTCCGCGGAATGGATGCAGAAGCAACCGGCGCATCCATCAGCGTTCCGGTTGGAGAAAATACCCTGGGACGTATGTTTAATGTCTTAGGAGAACCCATTGATGAAGTGGAAGCTCCAAAAGATGTAGAATACTGGCCGATACACAGGAAGGCTCCCTCTTTTGAGGAGCAGTCAACCTCTCAGGAAATGTTAGAAACAGGAATCAAAGTCGTAGATCTGCTCTGCCCGTACCAGAAAGGTGGAAAAATCGGACTGTTCGGCGGTGCAGGCGTAGGTAAGACCGTATTGATTCAGGAATTGATTCATAATATCGCAACCGAGCACGGCGGATATTCCGTATTTACCGGTGTAGGGGAGCGTACCCGTGAAGGAAACGACCTTTATTATGAAATGAAAGAATCCGGCGTTATCGACAAGACGACCATGGTATTCGGACAGATGAACGAGCCGCCGGGAGCGAGAATGCGTGTCGGACTGTCAGGACTTACCATGGCAGAATATTTCCGTGACAAGGGCGGAAAAGACGTGCTTTTGTTTATTGATAATATTTTCCGTTTTACCCAGGCCGGTTCGGAGGTTTCCGCACTGCTTGGACGTATGCCTTCGGCTGTAGGTTATCAGCCTACCTTACAGACGGAAATGGGTGCGCTGCAGGAGCGTATTACTTCCACAAAGAACGGTTCCATTACTTCCGTTCAGGCCGTATACGTGCCCGCCGACGACTTAACGGACCCGGCTCCGGCAACAACCTTTGCCCATCTGGACGCAACGACAGTATTGGAGCGTTCCATTGCAGAGCTTGGTATTTATCCGGCAGTAGATCCCCTTGGTTCTACTTCCCGTATCTTAGATCCTCGTATTGTGGGACAGGAGCACTTTGAAGTTGCCCGCGGCGTACAGGAGATTTTACAGAAGTACAAAGAGCTTCAGGATATCATCGCAATTCTGGGTATGGATGAGTTGTCTGAGGATGATAAACTTGTCGTAAACCGTGCAAGAAAGGTACAGAGATTCTTGTCTCAGCCGTTCTTCGTGGCAGGACAGTTTACCGGATTGGAAGGAAAATACGTTCCAATCGCAGAGACGGTAAGAGGTTTCCGCGAGATTATCGAAGGCAAGCTGGATGACGTACCGGAAAGCTATTTCTTAAATGCAGGAACGATTGATGAAGTACGTGCCCGTGTGAAGTAAGGGGTGATGGTATGGCAGATAATGAAAAAATGTTTCAGGTGAAAATTATTACGCCGGATCGGATCTTTTATACCGGAGAAGCGGAAATGATCGAATTTACCACAAGTTCCGGACAGATCGGTGTCTATAAGAAACATATTCCGCTGACCACCGTATTAGCTCCCGGAGCAGTCATCATTCACGAGGCAGACGGCGAAAAAGTAGCTGCAGTACATGCAGGATTTGCAGAAGTCTTACCGGAGCAGGTAACTCTTTTGGCAGAAATCGCAGAATGGGCAGAAGAAATCGATGTCAGCCGTGCAGAGGCTGCCAAAGCGAGAGCGGAGGAGCGGCTGCAGGCGAAGGCGGCAGATCTGGATCTTGCCCGTGCAGAATTTGCATTACGGAAAGCTTTGACACGTATTGATGTAAAGGATATGAAATAAGAAATAGAAGAAAACCCGGCGGCAGATTACCGCCGGGTTTTGTAATGGGGAAAAATTATGATATATGAAAATACGATACACGGAACATTCTGCAGCAGGCCGAACCGGTTTCTGGCGGAAGTAGATATTAACGGTACATCAGAAACGGTGCATGTAAAAAATACCGGGCGGTGCCGGGAATTATTGATTCCGGGCGCAGAGGTTATTTTGCAAAAAGCAGCAAATCCGGATCGAAAGACAAAATATGATTTGATTGCCGTATATAAGAAGTCTTTGGGCTGGGTAAATATCGACAGTCAGGCGCCGAATAAAGTTGTGCTGGAATGGCTGAAGAAACAGGATTATACACGTATCCAGACGGAATATCGATATGGAGATTCCAGAATTGATTTTTATATGGAAAAAGAGGAAGAAAAATATCTTATGGAGGTCAAAGGGTGTACGTTAGAAATCGAAGGCATTGGATATTTTCCGGATGCGCCTACACTGCGGGGCGTGAAGCATTTGAAGGAGCTGACGAAAGCAGCAAAAGAAGGATACCACTGTTTGGTGGCATTTGTGATTCAAATGGAAGGCGTGGGGGAAGTGCGTCCCAATGCAAAAACCCATCCGGAGTTTAGAGATGCACTGGAAGAGGCAGAAAAGGCAGGGGTTGAGAAATTGTTTTTATGCTGCAATGTAGGGGAGGATAAACTTTCCATCCATGATTTTCGGTAAAATATTTCGTAGCAATGCTCGGCTTCCCTTACAATTTATTTTGTCATTTGGTAATTTATTCTAATAATTTCAAAAAAATGCTTTATAAAAAAGAATTTTTAGCCGAAAAAATAACGTAGAGTCTAATTCAAAATAGCTTAGTCATAGACGGCTGTTATAATAAAATACCTAAATGGTAAAATAAAAATGGAGAGGAGAAAGTCAGACATGAGAGAAAAAGGAAAGAACTATTTCCGAATGAGGCTGTTGGCAATACTGTTGATGGTCAGTATGTTTACAGGAGTAATTGGTACATACGTCCGTGCATCTGAGGATGAAGAAGCTGCGACAACCATAGTGGCAGATGATGGAACGGATCTCACAGATATGGAACAGCCCGACGAGACAGCGCCTCCGGAAATGCAGGAGACGGGAGAAACAGAAGGAGAAGCGCCAGGCGAGACAGCGCCTCCGGAGGTAGAAAACCCGGAGGAGTCAGGGGCGCCGGATGAGACAGGGAGTCCGGAGGTAGAAAACCCGACAGAGGGTGAGAGTCCGGAAGAAGTAGAGGAAGTAGAGGATTCGGAAACGCCAGAGAATCCGGAAGAGGGAAAGGAGCCGGGCGAAGTTGAGTCTCCGGAACCAGAAAGTCCCAAAGAGGCAGAGATTCCGGGCGAAACAGAGGCTCCGGATGAAATCACAGAGCAAAAAAAGGCAGAAAAAGAAAAGGTACTTGCAGTCGTGCAGGCATTTCTGGATGCTGTAGGAAAAATTCCCACAGAGATTAATGCAGACAATTATGAACAAGCCGGAGAATTCATTAATGCTGCACTTGATGCGTATGAATCCGTAGCTGAAGCAGGATTAGGGGACTATGACGGTGTAGCTGAGGCTCTTAAAAGAGTAGAAGCAGCTTATGCAGTTTTAGAGAGCGTTTGGGAAAATGAATTTAGCGGTGAAGGAGCGATGAAATTTTCCGCTGGTTATGTGCCAGTGACGAATGTTACAATTAATCCAAATCGGAAACCAACCGGAGCAACTGCTGATGGAAAAGTCAGACCGTCAGGACAGCACCTGACTATGAAGGTAGGTCAAAAAGGCAGTTTTCTTTTGGGTGCGCCAAGAAATGTTTTGGCGTGTCCGAGGACTTGGTGCGGATATGTTGTTGCGGTTTATAATCCAAGTGATTATTGTGACATCAGTTTAGTTGATAATAGCGGACAAAACCTTGTAGGAAATCCGACATATGCTGCCGGTACGAATAATGGAGAGAGGGTCTTTGATACTGTTTTTGAAGCTCTGAAACCGGGAACAAGCAGTAACGTACAGGTTTGTTATTATGCGAATTTTGGAATTGTTTTTACGAATGGAGCATCGGAGATTACTGTATTGTGTAAAAAGTGCGGCGGAGGTATAATAATAAGGAAAAATACAACATGGTACCGCTACAATGATATATTTGGCATCACGGTAAATGCAGACTATGTTTTGGATTATGACACCCAGGGCGGCAGCGCTGTTCCATCCACAAGGACATCAGTGGCAGCCACAGAGGCAGCGTTAAACGTTACAGGCACAGTACCTACAAAAACAGGTTATACCTTCAAAGGATGGGCAACAAGTGCGGATTCCACAAATGTTGTCTATAAAGGCGGAGATTCCGTCACTCTGAAATGGGGTGTAGACGAAGGCGCCGGCAGTGAGGAAGATCCTGTCAGAAAGACATTGTATGCCGTATGGGAACCCGCAAAAACTTATACCGTAATATACACAGACGGTGCGCCGGGAATTGTTTTCCCGGATCAGGCATATGAAGAACTGGAAGAAGGAGCTAAGACACCGGAATTTGTAGGAACGATTGAACGTAAAGGTTATACTTTTATGGGCTGGGCGCCTGCAGTCAATCCAATCGTAAGCGGTGACGACGCAAACGAAGACAATGAAATTATCTACACCGCTACATGGGATACGCCGAAACACAAGTTAATCAGTATTACGAAAGTTCGTCTGACGGAAATTCCGGAAGGATTATCAATTCCGGCAGGCGTGACAATCAATACAGATGATCCTGTCAGGCTGGGAACGGATGAAACAGCAATTTTGTTATACAAGATTACAGTAGTCGGAGAAGAAGGCGCGGCTTATCGAGTGAGTGATGAGAATGCAGATTATGCCGGCGGAGATCATCTGACAGGAACGATTCCGGCAAGCGGCAAAGCTGAGATTTATGTCATCAAGAGATTTAGTCAGAGCGATATTGACAACGGCAATCTGACAAATAAAGCGACATTAACCAGCGATGATAAGAACACGACAGGACCGGAACCCGGCAATGATGAGGACAGTTCAGATGTTCCTGCGGACAAAACGCATAAACTGACGGGTATTACGAAAGTGCGTCTGACAGAAATTCCGGCAGGTGTGACAATTCCGGCAGGTGTGACAATCAATAAAGAAAATCCTGTTAAACTGGGAAGCGGCGAAAGCGCAACCCTGTTATACCGGATTACAGTTACCGGAGAAGCAGGAGCAGCCTATAAAGTAAGTGACAGAGTAAACGGAAAAGAGGCGGCATATGTTGGCGGCGCACCTATGGAGGGGACAATTTCAGAGAGCGGCAAGGCTGAAATCTATGTCATCATGAGCTTTAGCCAGAGCGAGATTGCGAATGGTGCGTTGACAAACACAGCAACAGTGACCGGAAATGATGACAACACAACCAATCCGGACCCCGGCAAAGAGGAAGGCGGCTCAGATGTTCCTTCCAACAAGACTTATAATGTGAATATCAACTTCAAGACAGACGAGGGCGAGGAGATTAAAGCTCCGATTAAAGATACATATGATGAGAATGATGATTACAACTATCCGGTTACCGGAAGGTTGAATACCAGAAGTATGTTCAGAGCTCTTATGCAGAGAGACAGCGCAACAATACCCTGGTTTATTACCACAGAAGACGGTAAGACATATGTGGTAGACACTGTGCTTACATCTCAGGAAGATCTTGCAAAAATAGAGAGCGGAACCATTACGGACGTGTATCATATGTTAAGACTGTTAAAAAGTCTGGGATGTGCG
>CANODN010000054.1 GCA_947564765.1 uncultured Roseburia sp.
AACAGGTGATATTATGAAGAAAAACAATATACATAAGCTTGGTATTGACATTGGCTCTACCACTGTAAAAATTGCGGTCTTAGATGCAGATCATAAGATCCTTTTTTCTGATTATGAGCGGCACTTTGCCAATATCCGGGAAACGCTTCTGCATCTGGTCACAAAAGCATCTGACCAGTTGGGTGATTTAGAACTTTACCCTGTCATTACAGGTTCCGGCGGCCTGACGCTTGCAAAGCATCTGGATGTTCTGTTTGTTCAGGAGGTTGTCGCCGTCTCCACTGCGATTTCAGCCTATGCACCAAAAACAGATGTTGCAATTGAGCTTGGCGGGGAGGATGCCAAAATTATTTATTTTGAAAACGGAAACGTAGAGCAGCGTATGAACGGCATCTGCGCCGGCGGCACCGGTTCTTTCATCGACCAAATGGCTTCTTTAATTCAGACAGATGCGTCCGGATTAAATGAGTTCGCCAAAGGTTATCAGGAAATTTATCCCATTGCCGCCCGCTGCGGCGTATTTGCCAAAACGGACATCCAGCCTCTGATTAATGAAGGCGCCACAAGAGAAGATCTTGCCGCTTCTATTTTTCAGGCGGTTGTCAACCAGACGATCAGCGGACTTGCCTGCGGAAAGCCCATTCGCGGACATGTTGCTTTTTTAGGCGGCCCTCTGCACTTTCTACCGGAATTAAAGGCTGCGTTTATCCGTACATTAAAGCTGGACGAAGAGCATGCCATAGAACCGGAGAATTCTCACTTATTTGCCGCAATCGGCTCCGCTTTAAACTGCAAAGAAGAACATCCCGTTTTTTTACACCAGCTGAAAGAAAAGCTTTCCGGCGATCTGCATATGGAATTTGAAGTGGCACGTATGAAGCCTCTGTTTGACAATAAGGCTTCTTATGAAGCCTTTTTAAAAAGACACTCCAATCATCACGTAAAAACAGCCGCTCTTTCCGATTATAAGGGAAACTGTTATCTCGGAATCGATGCAGGCTCTACGACAACGAAAATTGCGTTGATCGGAGAAGACGGCTCCCTTTTATATTCTTTTTACAGCAACAATAACGGAAGTCCGCTCTCTACAGCGCTGACCGCCATAAAAGAGATTTATTCTCTTTTGCCAAAGGAAGCAAGGATTGTACATTCCTGCTCAACCGGATATGGAGAGGCTCTGCTAAAGGCTGCCCTTTTATTGGACGAGGGCGAAGTGGAAACTGTGGCTCATTACTATGCGGCGGCATTTTTTAATCCTGCAGTAGACTGTATTTTAGATATCGGCGGACAGGATATGAAATGCATCAAGATCAAAAATCAGACCATAGACAGCGTACAGCTCAACGAGGCCTGCTCCTCCGGCTGCGGTTCTTTTATTGAAACCTTTGCCAAATCTTTAAACTATTCCGTACAGGATTTTGCAAAAGAGGCTTTGTTTGCCCAAAATCCCATTGATCTTGGCACCCGCTGTACCGTATTTATGAATTCCAAAGTCAAACAGGCCCAAAAGGAAGGTGCAACTGTTGCGGATATTTCCTCCGGACTGGCTTATTCGGTAATCAAAAATGCACTGTTTAAAGTAATTAAATTATCCGACGCCTCAGAGCTTGGACAAAACATCGTCGTACAGGGCGGTACTTTTTACAATGACGCCGTGCTTCGAAGCTTTGAGCAGATTTCCGGCTGTCAGGTTATCCGTCCGGATATTGCCGGCATCATGGGCGCCTTCGGTGCGGCTCTGATTGCCAGAGAACGCCATGAAGCCGGTTATCAGAGTACAATGCTCTCCATTGATCAGATCCATGCCCTGACCTTTGAAACCGAACTGACACGCTGTCAGAAATGTACGAACCATTGTCTTTTGACGGTAAACCATTTTTCCGGCGGCAGAAAATATATTACCGGCAACCGCTGTGAACGGGGACTCGGCGAAGAAAAGAAAAAGGACGATATTCCCAACCTCTTTGCTTATAAAAACCAGAGGATCTTTGCATATCCGCCGCTTTCCAAAGAAGAGGCTGTGCGCGGTACGGTAGGGCTTCCCCGGGTTTTGAATATGTATGAGAACTATCCCTTCTGGGCTGTATTTTTTAAAGCTCTGAAATTCCGGGTACTGCTCTCTCCCCAATCCTCCCGGAAAATCTATGAAATGGGCATTGATTCTATCCCAAGTGAATCTGAGTGTTATCCGGCAAAGCTGGCTCACGGCCATGTATCCTGGCTGATTGACAAACAGACAAATTTCATTTTTTATCCGGGCATCCCTTACGAGCGCGACGAATTTCCGGATTCCAACAACCACTATAACTGCCCGATCGTAACTTCCTATGCGGAAAATATCAAAAATAATATGGATGCCATTACATCAGGAAAAGTACGTTTCCTTTGTCCGTTCCTGAATTTTGGCAATTATCATGCTCTGGAAGAACAGCTTGCAAATACATTTTCAGAAGAATTCGGTATACCAAAGACAGAGATCCAATCTGCCGTAAAAGCCGGTTGGAAAGAGCTTGCCGCTGCAAGAATTGACATACAAAAGAAAGGCGAAGAGGTATTGGCGTATCTGAAAGACACCGGAAGGCGGGGAATCGTTCTCGCAGGGCGTCCTTATCATGTGGACACGGAAATCAATCACGGCCTTCCGGAGCTGATCAACTCTTACGGCCTTGCCGTGCTGACAGAGGATTCGATCTCTCATTTAAACCAGCCGAAACGCCCTCTGATCGTTATGGATCAGTGGATGTACCACTCCAGACTTTATGCAGCTGCCGAATATGTCAAAACCCAGGAAAATCTGGATTTGATCCAGCTGAATTCCTTCGGCTGCGGCTTAGACGCGATTACCACAGACTGTGTCAACGATATTCTGATAAAATCCGGCAAAATCTATACCTGTTTAAAAATCGACGAGGTCAACAACCTGGGTGCCGCCCGAATTCGTATCCGCTCTCTTCTGGCAGCCATTCGCGTGCGGGAGAAAAAGCAGAACGGACAGAAACGGAACATTGTACCCTCCAATTATAACCGTGTCGTATTTACAGAGGAAATGCGTAAGGATTATACAATCCTCTGCCCGCAGATGTCACCGATTCATTTTGATCTGCTGGAGCCTGCATTCCGTACTGCCGGTTACCGCATTGCCGTCCTCGGCAATAACAGCCGGACAGCCGTAGACACCGGCCTGAAATACGTCAACAACGATGCCTGCTATCCTTCTTTGATTGTTGTGGGACAGATTATGAATGCCGTGCTTTCCGGCGAATACGACATGACAAGAACCGCCATATTGATTTCCCAGACAGGCGGAGGCTGCCGCGCCTCCAACTACATCGGCTTCATCCGCCGCGCTTTGGAAAAGGCTGGTTATCCGAACGTTCCGGTTATTTCCATTAACTTAAGCGGGCTTGAGAAAAATCCGGGATTTAAAATATCCCTGCCGCTTTTACAGCATGGACTGTATGCATTGATATTCGGAGATATTTTCATGCGCTGCCTCTATCGTACAAGACCATATGAAGCTGTGCCCGGCTCTGCCAATGCACTCCATGAAAAATGGAAAGAAAAAGTCATCGCCTTTGTATCGCAGGATAAGGTTTTATCCCATCGAAAATACAAAAAGATGTGTCGGGAAATCATCCGGGATTTTGACAACCTGCCTCTCACCGACGTTCAAAAACCCAAAGTCGGCATTGTCGGTGAAATTCTGGTAAAATTCCTGCCGGCTGCCAATAACTATCTGGTGGAATTGCTGGAGGCCGAAGGTGCGGAAGCTGTCGTTCCGGATCTGACAGACTTTTTACTTTATACTTTTTACAATCAGAACTTCCAGGTAGAGCATCTGGGGAAAAATAAAAAAGCTGCCAGAAACGCTAATCTGGGTATTGCATTTTTTGAATGGCTGCGCTCTGCAGCAAAAGATGAATTTGAAAAAAGCAAACGCTTTGATCCGCCTGTAAAAATATCCACCCTTGCGGATTATGCAAAAAATATTGTCTCTCTGGGCAACCAGACGGGAGAAGGCTGGTTCTTGACCGGAGAAATGTTAGAGCTGATCCATACCGGAACCAATAACATTGTCTGCACGCAGCCCTTCGGCTGCCTGCCAAACCATGTAGTGGGAAAAGGCGTCATCAAAGAACTGCGCAAGCAGCATCCGCTGGCTAACATCGTAGCGATTGACTACGATCCGGGCGCCAGTGAGGTTAACCAGTTAAACCGTATTAAACTGATGCTTTCTACGGCACAGAAGAATTTGAAGAAATCTTAACACGTACATTCCTAAAAAAGCCGCTGCATTAAGCAAAAACGTTACAAAATGCAGCAGCTTTTTTATTTCTTAATAATTTTCTGTTATTCCTGATTATTGCTCACTCTCCCGCAGCCGTTCTACGATCGACTGTTTCTCCACATTCCGGTAACTAAGCAGCGGCAGCAAAATGCCAAGCAGCACAAAGACCGGCAGCACCAAAAGCAAAGGCAGCACACGGAAACGATAGGTAAAAAACCAAATCACATTCTCAAGCACCTTTGCCAGTACAGATCCCACCGCAAAGCTTAGGATCAGTGACAAAACAGCCGTAAAACCTACATACAGCAATCCCTCACAGATTAACATCCGTTTCAGCTGTCTGCCTGTCATGCCAATGGAACTGAGCATGGCAAACTCTCTCCGCCTGGAATGTATACTAGTCAATGTCGCATTCAGGAAATTTAAAATACCCACCACTCCAATGACAAAGCTGAGGGCTCCTCCCATTAGAAGAAACATATTCCGAAGTCCTTCAAATTCACTGGCATATGCCTGTTTGGATTCATAATCCAGCAGAGGATTGATCGTTTCCGTATAATTCTCCAAAAACTCCTCCATAGAGCTGTTGTCCTCTTCTGCCGTATTGAACATATACGTCATTACATCCGCCTTCTGACTGTCTCTTTTCAAAACCTCTGCATTCAAAAGAAAATCATCATCTCCGAAATAACGGTAAGTCATTGGGTTTTTTATCACTACACAGGCAGCCACCCGATAAGTAATATCCTCAAACCGGGCCGGCTCTGATGCAATCTCTCCATCATAATTCTCCAGATCCTCTTCTGAAATACGCTCCTTTGTATCAGGATTCCAATAGTTCCATTCATAAATATAACGAATCGTTATCTCATCTCCCGTTTTTGCCCAGTTACTCCCTTCGATTGCCTGACTGTAATCATCTGACTGATAAACTGCCGCAATCGCATTTTGACTGGAGTCGTACAAATCCTTCAAATCTCCGTCAATCACTTCCACCTGACTTAACGGATAATCCTCCATACCGTACAGCTTGATCTGGTCCGCAATATTTCCGTTTTCATCCCGCATCCCATATTCCACCATTCCCTCAAGTATTTCTTTCTCCATACGGTCCTCATATTTTCTGCGATACCTCTCCTCTGATATAAAATCATATACACCGGAATTTACTCCGTAAATACGACCGGATTCTGTAATTTCTCCACCCTCCTGTAACCTTTCGATATCTTTTTCGGGCAATGCCGTTTCACCGGAAAACAGACGGCTATGCTGGAAATAAGAGGCATCTCCTAAAATAAAATCAGAAACGACAAAGGACTGCAGAAATTTATCTATATCAAATCCGCCGGCAAACAAATAGGTCCCCTGAAATAATATAACTGCCAGCGACAGAGAAAGCACCACCAGAAGAGATTTCTTTCGGTTTCTTCCCAGATTCGCAGCTGCCATTCCAAAGGTTTTTCCCCCGGAAGTTCTCTTTCTGATCTTCTTTCTGCCCACAGATACATCCGTATACCGCACTGCCTCTACCGGAGATACTTTTGCTGCAATCCTGCCCGGCTTCGCACAGGATAACAGCACTGTCACCAGCGAAAATACAGCCGCGCCGATAAAAATCCATGGATTGGTAACAACGTATACTTCTTTGTAATGGTTCATTGACCAGATTATAACAGGAGCCAACACTCTGCCTGCAAGATAACCAAGTACAAGTCCAAAGGGAATTCCAACTGCTGATAAGAGCAATGCCTGATGCCGGATCATACGGCGAAGCTGCTTTCCTGTTGCACCAATCGTTTTCAACAATCCATAAGAACGTATATCACTGCTGACAGAAATCTGAAAGATATTGTAAATAATCAGATAACCGGTAAAGATAATCAAGATCAGCATGACAACAACTCCAAGAACCATTCCAATATCCATATTTGCTGCCATCTGTGCACCTGTATATGCCCAGTTCACACCGATTCCGATATAATTTTCCCTGCTGGCGTCCTCTGTCTGATAACCATGATCTGCAAGAATTTTTATCATATCCCTTTCAATGTTCAGACTGCTTTTTAAATAAATATTCAAATCCCATTTTCCGGTGAAATCCGAATTATCTTCTCTGGGATGTTCTGCTATAATTTCGTCTACATAGGATTTCGGCAAAAGAGCCATGCTTGCCATATTTGCCATGTCATATTCCCACCATCCGCAAAGCGTAAACGTATCTGTAATCTGCTTTTTCTCTGTACCTCCGACTTCATAGGTGATGGTCACTTCTCTGCCGATTTTTGGCATTATACCAAGACACTCTAAAATTCTGCTGTCACAGGCAATTTCTTTCGTTCCTTCTTCCGGAAGCCTGCCCTGTTTGGGTATGCAAAAGGAACCATTGGCACACACTTCATCCATATAAGACAATTCTGCATGAACTTTATAAAAGGCATCTCCCCCTGCCATACCCAGCATCAGCCGTTCTCCGGCCCTTACAATCATTGGATTCTTCTTTAAAATTTCCTTTTCCTCTAATGTTACGTCTTTAAACGTTCCGTGCATATCTCCGCCAGCCTGACGGAAGATTTCTCTCTCTGAAGTACGAATCATTGTACCTGCAATCGTAAATAAGGTGGAAAACAACAGCGTTGTAAGCATAATGGCAAATACGGCAATCCTGTTTCGAAATCGATTTGCCTTTAATATTTTTTGGGAAAGTCTGCCAATCACTTTTTGATTTTTTACACGAATCATGATTACTCACCTCCCAGAATACTGCCGTCTTCGATACGGATCATCCGGTCTGCAAGCTGGGCAATCTCTTCGTTGTGCGTAATCATAACAATAGTCTGTCTGAATTTCTGACTTGTTACTTTTAAAAGCCCCATAACATCCTGACTCGTTTTGCTGTCTAAATTCCCTGTCGGTTCATCTGCCAAAATAATCGCAGGCTTTGCAGCAAGGGCTCTTGCAATTGCTACACGCTGCTGCTGTCCGCCGGAAAGCTGATTCGGCAAATTATCTAACTTACTGTCAATACCCAGGGTTGTAATAATCTGGTTCACATAAGATTCATCCGGCTCATTTCCGTCCAGCTGAATGGGAAGCACAATATTTTCATAAACATTTAATACCGGAACTAAATTATAATTCTGGAAAACAAAACCGATTTTTCTGCGCCGGAAAATCGTAAGAGCCTCATCCTTTAGGGAAAAGATTGATTTTCCGTCTACCGTTACCTCTCCGGCCGTAGGACGGTCAAGTCCTCCTAACATATGAAGCAATGTGGATTTACCGCTGCCGGAGGTTCCGACTACCGCTACAAATTCTCCCTTCTCCACCTTAAAATTGACACCCCGCAGGGCATGTACCGCTGTTTCTCCTGTCCCGTATACTTTTTTTAAATTCGTCGTTTCTAAGATTATCATAATGAAATACCTCCTGATCCGTAGTCTTTTTTGTTACGGTTTCCTGCAGCCGCTAACATTTCTACAGTACAGAGAATATCATAAAAATCTTTCCACATTCTTTCCGGATCAGAATAAAATCTAACAGAATTGTAAGAATGTCTGTTTTTTCAAAGACATTACACTAGAAAAGGCCAGGCAGATATACTGAAAACACGCTCCCCTTTCCTACCTGCGATTTTACTTTCATATATCCGCTTTCTTCTGTAATAATCTCTCTCGTCAGATACAGCCCAATTCCGACTCCTTCCTGATCACTGACGTTTCTGGAGCGATAAAATCTTTGAAAAATTTTTGCGGTTTCTTCTTCTGTCATTCCAATTCCCGTGTCTGCAATATCAATCCGTACAAACAATTCTGTATCCTGGATATCAATCCGTATCTTTCCGCCATTTGGCGTATATTTCACTGCATTATCCAAAATATTGCCCACTGCCTCTTCCGTCCACTTCCGATCAAAAACTGCATACTGTTCTCCCGGCAAAAATTCCACAGCGATGTTCTTTTTTCGGGCCTTTGGCATCATTTGATCAACCGCTCCTTCTAACATCAGGGATACCGGATTTTTCTCCGGGTGCAAAACAAAAATTCCGGTTTCCAGACGAGATGTCTTTACCAGAGAAGCAATTAAAAACTTCAGCTTTTCCGCCTGACGATTTAATTCCTCTGCACAATAAACTGCATCCTCCGGCAATTCCTTCTCCAAAAGCAGCTGTCCATAAAGCAGAATATTCGAAACAGGCGTTTTCGTCTGATGAGAAATATCCGCAATCAATTTCTTCACTTTCTCCTTTTCTTCCGCAAGCTTTTGTTCCGCCGTCTGCGATGCTGTCAAATAAGCTGCAAGCCTTGTCTCCAGGGCAGAAAGCAGACTCTCATCGTACACCTCTTCCTGAAACTCACTCTTTTCCGCTTCCCTTATCATTCGATCCATCCGCTCCATAATCCGACGTATCTCATAGCTTTTATAACAGACAAAAGCCGCAGACGCCAGACAAATCACAACCAGAACAATTCCCCAAAAAAAGATATCATTCATTCTCATTTCACCGCCCACACATAGCCAATCCCATACACTGTTTTAATATACTTCGGTTTCGCCGAGTTCTCTTCCAGCTTGTCACGCAGTCTCTTTATCGTTACAGACAATGCATTTTCATCTACATAATCTGCACCATTTCCCCAGACCCTGTCCAAAAGCATTCCCCGCTCCAGTGTAATTCCCGGACTGTTTACCAAAATCTTCAACAATTTCTGCTCCGTTTTACTAAAATCCAGCTCAAAACCTTCTTTCCAGAATTTCATATTGGGAAAATCAAAAACAAAATCATCGATCCGGATTACCCTTTCCTGTCTGTTCTTTTGCTGACGCAGCCTGACATTCACTCTTGCCCTCAAAACAGCAAGACTAAACGGCTTGGTTACATAATCGTCCGCACCGGATTCCAACCCTGCCACAATATCTGTTTCCATATCATTTGCCGTCAGCAATATGACCGGAAATATAAAATCTTTCCGGATCTCCTTCAAAAAATCCAATCCGTTTCCATCCGTAAGATTAATATCCAAAATCATAAGATCGCAAGTTTGTTCTTCCAGCTTTCTTTTTGCTTCTGAAATTGTCTCACAGGACAGAAACGTGAAATCTTCTGATTTTAAAGCCATACAAATCCCGTTGCACAATGCCCTGTCGTCTTCTACTACCATAATATATTTCATGGAAACCTCCGTATAAATCTCCTTTTGAATTGCTTATTTTTGAAAAAATATTGAATCCCGGCTGCGAATGTGTTATATCTAAACCGTTCTCTACAAAACGATTCCGCAAAATAACTTTTATTTTGTCATATCCCTTGAAATAATCTCCGCCGGAAGAAAGGATATCCTATGTCAATCAAATTGTTTATTATGACACACAAACCATTTACCCCGCCGTCAGATCCTATGTATGTGCCGCTTCACGTAGGACGTGCCAACTCCGCAGATCTTGGATTCCTGGGTGATGATACCATGGACTCCATTTCATCGGACAATCCTTATTTTTGTGAATTAACCGGCATGTACTGGCTCTGGAAAAATTATCATGATTCTGATTATATCGGTATCTGCCACTACCGACGATACTTGATCAATGAAGAGGGTACGCTTTTTACAAAATCCCAACTGGAAAAGCTGCTGACCGAATATGATATGATCACCACAAAGCTGCTAACACTCACACAGAAGCAATTGAATTTACATTAGAACAATTAGTAAACCCACAATATAAA
>CANODN010000055.1 GCA_947564765.1 uncultured Roseburia sp.
CAGGATGCCGGATAACGTCCGGTGGAGGCGACTCCAAGGATAGTGCAACAGAAATATACCGCCGGTTTATTATGAGCCGGTAAGGTTGGAAGGGCAGTGTAAGAGACTACCGCCTCTCTGGTAACAGGGAGGGCATATGTAAACCCCATCCGAAGCAAGACCAAACAAAAGCGTTGACGCGGCCCGCTAGCTTTAGGTAGGTTGCTTGAGGCGGCTGGCAACAGTCGTCCTAGATAGATGATCATCCACGACATAACCCGGCTTACCGTCCTGCTTATAAGATGTTTGATTGCCAATGGTACAGGAAAATGATAGGAGTCAGTATGGAGATAGCAGATATATTCAGGAAAGCATATGAAAAACAGGCATCGGATCTTCATTTTATGCCAGGCTGTCCTGTAATGGCCAGAATGGAAGGAAAGCTGCATATATTTTCAGAAACGGATATGCAGGAAACGGATATGGAAGCGTTATTTTCAATTCTTCTTACCAAACCGCAGAAGAAGAGGCTTGAGGCGGCGGGAGAAATCGACGCTGTGATTACAACGCCGGATCAATTTCGTTTCCATTTTAATATATACAGGCAGCAGGGAAGCTATGCCGCTGCGGTTCGTATTCTGGCATCAGAGATCCCGGAACCGGCAGAGATTTCGATTCCGGAAGCCGTTATAAATCTGGTCAGGGAGCCAAAGGGACTGGTTTTGATTACAGGAGCGGCAGGCAGCGGAAAAAGTACGACAGCCGCCAGTATTTTGAAAGAAATTGCGGCAAAGGAAGCAAAAAGTATTGTTACCATCGAAGATCCTGTGGAATATCTGATTCCCCGGGGCAAAAGCATTATATCCCAGCGGGAGGTCGGGAAAGATGCAAAAGGATATGTACAGGCAGTGCATTCCGCCATGCGTCAAGATCCGGATATCATTTATATTGGAAAGCTGCTGGAGAAAGAAACGGTTCTGGCTGCTATTATGGCTGCGGAAGCGGGACATCTGGTGCTGTCCTCTTTACATACGGATCGAATCGAAGATACGCTGCAGAGCCTTCTTGTTCTGTTCGGAAACGAACGGAAAAATGAGATACAAAAGCGTCTGTCAAATGTATTAAGGGGTATCGTCACTAAAAAACTGCTGCCTGCATATCATGGAAACGGGCAAAAAGCAGTATATGAGGTGATGTCTGCTGTTCCGGAAATTCAGAGAATGATTTCAGAAGGCAGGTTTGATCAGATATCTGCTGTCATGGAAAAGAAAAAAGAGATGGGAATGCAGACAATAGATGAGGCTCTTTTAGCTGCTTATATGAAATCTGAGATTTCAGCTGAAACGGCAGTGTCCGCAGCTTCCGATGCAGAGGTTATGAAACGGAAAATGAGAATTTATTAAAGCCTGGTTGTCTGTCAATCAGGCTTATTGTTGTTATAGGTATCCTAATACAATTATAAAATGTTTCTAAAAAAACAATAGGTCAGTTGACAGTCTGAAATTCAAATTGTACCATATATTTTGTATATAAAAAATGAATGAAGGTGCAGAAGATGAGAGAAAAAGTACAGCAATTTATGAGAGGACGGTATGGATTTGATGAATTATCCAGGGTTTATCTGATTGCAACCGTTGTGCTTATGATATTGTCTATGTTTGTGAAAAACCGTTTGCTTTATTTACTGGGACTTGTGCTGCTGGTTTATTGCTATTATCGGGCATTTTCCAGAAATCTGGACAAACGCCGGCAGGAGAACCAGAAATTCTGCAGTATCCGTTACAGGTCGGCTGTAAAGTGGAACACATTTAAGCAGCATCGGCAGCAGAAGAAGATCTATCGTTTTTATAAATGCCCGCAGTGCAGACAGAAGGTAAGGGTTCCAAAAGGAAAGGGCAGAATTTGTATTACCTGTCCGAAATGTCGAACAGAATTTATTAAGAAAAGTTAGGATGAATTCTTATGTTTGGATATATTAATATAAACCGGAAGGAACTGACAAAAGAAGACGCGAAGGCATATCAGGCTTATTACTGCGGACTTTGCAGGGAATTAAAGAACAGCTGCGGTACGAAGGGACAGATGCTTTTAAATTATGATATGACATTTCTGATTGTGCTGCTTGGCGGCTTGTATGAGCTTTCGTATGATGAGCAGGAATTTACCTGTCCGCTGCATCCGACGAAAAAGCAGACAGCATGGATCAATGAAGCGACGACCTATGCCGCTGATATGAATGTGATATTGGCCTATCATAATTTTGAAGACGATTGGAAGGATAACAAGGCCTATACGAAGCGGGCGTTTGCAAAAGCGTTCTGGAAAGATTATGAGCGGATTCGAAAGAAGTATCCCAGACAGGTGGCGGCAGTTGAGAAATATATAAAAGCGCTTTCCGAGGCAGAAGCGGCAGGCGAGGGAAATATAGACCTGATCGCCGGTCTGACAGGAGAAATGATGGGGGAAATTTTTGACTGGAGGAAGGACGAGTGGTCAGAAGAGCTTCGAAACCTCAGCTTTTATCTGGGTAAATTTATTTATCTGATGGATGCATACGAAGATCTGGACAAAGATAAAAAGCGTCAGTCATACAATCCTTTTTTGAAAATGGTGTGTCAAAAAGAAACAGATTTTGAGACATTTGCCAAGTTGATTCTGACCAGTATGGTTTCGGAATGCGCAAAATCATTTGAGCGGCTGCCGATTCTTATGCACGCAGATATTCTGCGGAATATTTTGTATTCCGGTATATGGTCAAGATACGAATATATTCAGATTAAGAAGAGAAAACAACAGGAAAAGAAAGCCAGAGGAAAACAGCATGTTAAATCCCTATGAAGTTCTGGGCGTTGCACCTGCGGCCAGCGACGAGGAAATCAAAAAAGCATATCGCACATTGAGCCGTAAATATCATCCGGATGCCAATGTAAACAATCCCAATAAGGCGCAGGCAGAAGAAAAGTTTAAGCAGGTGCAGCAGGCATATGACCAGATTATGAAGGAGAAGCAGCAGGGATACAGCTACGGGAGAAACGGATACAGCTATGGCAATGCAGGCAGCGGAACCTATGGATACGGAGGGAACCGCACATACGGCGGATATTCCGCCGGCAGAGGAAACGATTCCATAGAATTGCAGGCGGCGGCGAATTATATTTCGAACCGTCATTATGCAGAGGCGCGGAATGTATTGAATTCCGTTGCGGAAACGGAAAGGGGTGCACGTTGGTATTATTACAGTGCAGTAACAAATGCAGGAATGGGGAATAATGTAACTGCAAAAGAAGATATCGACCGTGCCGTGGCGTTAGAACCAAGCAATATGGAATACCGTCAGTTTAAACAGCATTTGGATTTTGGCGGAACGTGGTATCAGAGTATGGGGCGTACCTATGAAAGACCTTATGCAGGCAGCGGGAGCTGGTGTATGAGCATGCTGCTTTTGAATATGCTTTGCAACTGCTGTTGTTTCAGGCCGTGCTAGAGCGCTTTTCAATATGCTCTGCCGTGGTTATAATACGCCGGAACAAATCATAAATTTCCGGTTAAAGGCGGTACCGGATACATGAGACAGAAAAGGAAGGACAAAATTAAGGGGTGGGAGTTATGATGAAGGGAGTATTTTGGAAATTATTCGGCAGAAAGAGTTCTGTTGGTAAGAATAGTGAAGCGCCTATGAAGCAGGTTACGGGAAATACAGTTACCACAGAGGAAAAGCCGGAGAGACAGGAAGCGGTACGGGAAGAACAGCAGGCAGCAGAAACAGTACGGGAAAAGCAGCAGCAGGCAGCAGCGGTACAGGAAGAACAGCGGGTAGCAGAAACAGTACGGGAAAAGCAGCAGGCAGCAGCGGTACAGGAAGAACAGCGGGCGGCAGAGGAAGTACAAAAAGAGCAGCGGGCAGCAGAGCTGGAGAAACAGCAGGCAGCAGCGGAAACAGAAATAGAAAGTGAAGAACCGGAGAATATAAAAATCGAAACACTGGAAATAGAAGAGGAGATGCGTCAGAGACCGGTTCGGGGAATGAAGCTGCAGCCATTGGATCAAATCGATGGATTTTCGGTGCGTCCCGGATTTTATAACAGAGACGGGGCAACGGCGGTTTCCAACGGAGTCAGTTTTACGATTCATTCTATCGGAGCAACCGGCTGTACCTTATTACTGTTTCGTCCCCAGGAGAAAGAGCCTTATGCAAAATTAAAATATCCGGATTCTTATCATATCGGCAATACCTATTCTATGCTGGTATTCGGGTTGAAATTAGAGGAATTTGAATATGCATTTCAATTAGACGGTCCTTATGATAAGGAACAGGGACTGCTTTTTGATCAAAGTCATATTCTGCTTGATCCCTATGCAAGAGCAGTAACGGGACAGAGGCATTGGGGAGAACGCCCGGAAGGCGGCGGAGATTTTGTCTATCATGCCAGAGTCGTAGAGAATAATTTTGACTGGGGAAATATCAGACAGTTGGAATATCCGTTGGAGGATCTTGTTATTTATGAAATGCATGTAAGGGGATTTACCAAAGATGAATCCTCCGGTGTAAAGGCAAAGGGTACGTATGAGGGCTTGCGGGAAAAGATTCCTTATCTGAAGGATCTGGGCGTCAATGCAGTGGAACTGATGCCGATCTTTGAATTCGATGAAATGGAAAGCGCCCGTGTGGTAGAGGGAGAACAGCTCTATAATTATTGGGGCTATAATACGGTCTGCTTTTTTGCACCGAATACGGGTTACTCTTCGGTTGTGGAGCATAACCACGAAGGCGAAGAGTTAAAGCGGATGATTTATGAATTAAAGGAAAACGGAATCGAAGTGATTTTGGATGTGGTATTCAATCATACAGCGGAAGGAAATGAAGACGGCCCGTGTTTTTCCTTTAAAGGCATTGATAATAACATATACTATATTCTAACGCCGGAGGGATATTATTATAATTTCAGCGGCTGCGGCAATGCCTTAAACAGCAATCATCCGGTGACGCGCAGGTTTATCATTGACTGTCTGCGCTATTGGGTAACAGAATACAGAATCGACGGGTTCCGGTTTGATCTGGCATCCATTTTGACGAGAGACCAGAACGGCGCACCAATGAAAGAACCGCCGATTTTACAGGAAATCGCCCATGATTCCATATTGGGCAAGGTTAAGCTAATTGCAGAGGCCTGGGATGCAGGCGGTCTTTATCAGGTAGGAAATTTCCCCGCATTTTCCAGATGGTCAGAATGGAATGGCAGATACCGGGATGATATGCGAAGGTTCTTAAAAGGCGATGAGGGAATGGCCGGAACGGCCATTACAAGAATTACCGGTTCCAGAGATTTGTACGATCCTTCCGAGAGGGGAAAGAGTGCATCTGTGAACTTTTTGACCTGTCACGACGGATTTACTCTTTATGATTTGTATTCTTACAATACAAAGCACAATGAGAAAAACGGCTGGAACAATACAGACGGCGACAACAACGGTAACAGCTGGAACTGCGGCGTGGAAGGCGATACGGAGAATCCGGAGGTGGAGAAACTGCGCCGCCGCATGATCAAAAATGCCTTTGCCACTTTGATGTGCAGCAGGGGGCCTGCCATGTTTTATGCAGGAGATGAATTCTGCAATACGCAGTTTGGAAACAACAATGCCTATTGTCAGGATAATCCGATTTCCTGGCTGGATTGGAACAGGTTGAAGGAATATCAGGAAATTCATGACTTTTTCCGGTATATGATCGCATTTCGCAAGAAACATGCTATCTTAAGAAAAGCGACAAAGCAGTCTTCCTGCGGTCTGCCGGAGATCAGTATTCACAACGGATATCCATGGAACAGCGGCACCGATTATAATACCCGTCTGATCGGCGTTATGTATGCAGGCAGGGACGAAGGGGATACGAAGGACGATATTGTATTTTACGGCATGAATGCTTACTGGGAGCCTTTGGATATGCAGCTGCCGAAACTGCCGGAGCATCTGCATTGGAAGATTTGTGTGAATACGTCAGAACAGTACGAAGATGGAAAAGAAATCGGTACGGCTGCGGAGTTTCAGTATGACAGCAAGCTGAAAATTCCGCCGCGGACTGTGGTAGTTTTGACAGCGCAATAGCAATGAAAGGAGAGATATATATGGCATTGGCAACTTTAACTGCAAGGGTAGACGAAAAGGATAAGGCTGACTTTGATACATTTTGTTCCAATGTTGGGTTAAACACCTCCGTGGCAATAAACCTTTTTGTGAAAGCCGTTTTGCGTGAAAATCGTATTCCTTTTGAAATCAACCAGATTCCTGATCCATTTTTTTCTGAAGAAAATATGACTTATGTGAAGAAATCCGTGCAGGAATTAAAAAACGGAAGAGGAAAGCAGCATGAGTTGATCGAGGTGGATGATGAGTGAAAAAATATGGTCAGATGATGCCTGGGAAGATTATCTCTATTGGCAGATGCAGGACAGAAAAACACTAAAACGTATTAACCAGTTGATAAAGGATATTGAGCGTAACGGCTGTATGGAAGGAATCGGAAAGCCAGAACCTCTTACCGGCGACTTGCAAGGGGAGTACAGCCGTCGAATTAATGAAAAAGATCGTCTTGTTTATCATGTGGAAAATGATAAAATCTATATTGCACATTGCAGAGGACATTATAACGATAGGTAATGATCAGATATTAAGATGTATCAGATAAAATTCCGGAAATTATATGTTGTGTCAATTTTATGACATGACATATAATTTCCGGGATTTTTTGTTTTAGAACGTGCTTAAAAGATCATTTGGAATCAAACAAGCCCTCTTTTCTTTAATATCCGATGCTCCACAGTCGTAAAAATCCCTTTATCAATCAAAATCCCAATAAATATGATCACCAGCATCACCGTCATCACCTGATTGATATCTGCAAGGTCTCTGCCTATCATTAACGTATAGCCAAGTCCCATAGAGGCAGACATCACCTCGCCGGACATTAAAGCGCGCCAGGCAAAGGACCAGCCCTGTTTTAATCCGCCGATAAAGGCAGGAAGGGCAGCCGGAAAAATCACATAGCGGTAGAGCTGATAAGAATCTACACCCATGGTTTTTGCTGCTTTGATATAGATTGGCGGAATGTTTTGAATGCAGCTTTCAATTGCAAGGGCAATGCCAAAGGCAGAGCCCATAACTACGACAAAAATAATCGCGCTTTCAGACAATCCGAACCAGAGAATCGCAAAGGGAACCCAGCAGATGCTGGGGAGCGTCTGAACGCCGAGGATCAGAGGTTTTAAATTCCGTGCCAGGCAGCCGGAATTTACAATGCATATTCCCAGCAGAATGCCTATAAGAATCGAAATGAAAAATCCGGTCACAACCCGTAACAGGCTTCCGAAAACGGCAGCAGGCAAAGTTCCGTCCGAAAGCAGGAGAAGAAAACAGCGGATGACGCCTGTGGGATTTGGAATGGCGTAGGGTTTTGCCCACAAAAACCAGTCGCAGGCAGCCGTATAAAGAAATTGCCAGAGGAGAATCAGTCCCGCAAAAAACAGAATATTTCCTGCAATTTTTTTTGTTTTCATAAAAGGGTTTCCTCCTCTTTGTCAAATTCATCCGCAGCGATTTCCCGTGCAGAAAGCTGCACTTTAGAAAGAATTTCTCTGCGTAGAGCCACAAAGGCAGCGTCTTCGATATTTCTGGGACGGGGAAAGGCAACGGGAACGATTTCTTTGATACGCCCCGGGTTTTCTGCCATGACGACAATTCTGTCTGCAAAATACACAGCCTCTTCTACGCTGTGTGTGACATACAGAATTGTTTTTTTGTGCTTTTCCCAAATTTCTTCCAGCTCTGCCCGAAGAATGTGAATCGTCTGTTTGTCTAGCGCGGAAAAAGGCTCGTCCATTAACAAAAGCTTGCTGTCTAAGGCAAGGGCTCTGGCAAGAGCGGTGCGCTGCCGCATACCGCCGGAAATCTGATGAATGGGATAGTCTCTGTAATGCCAGAGCTGTACCATTTTTAGATAGGTTTCGGCAATTTCCCGCTGGCTGTCCTTGGGCAATCCCGCTGCTTTCAGGCCGAACATGACATTTTCTATGACGCTCAGCCAGGGATAAAGGGCTGCCTCCTGAAACATAACGACGCGGTCCGGACCGGGGCCTGTGACAGGAGTTCCTTCTAATGTAATCGTTCCAGAAGTGGGCGTATCCAGTCCGGCCACCAGGTTTAACAGCGTGGATTTGCCGCAGCCGGAAGGGCCTACGATACAGATAAATTCGCCCCGTTCTACGGTAAGGGAAATGTCCTTTAGCGTTTCTTTTTGTGTATCCTGAAAAAATTTATGGATTGCGTTCAGTGTCAAATACATCGGTTTCCTCCGGTACGTTTTGAATAAATCCTTCCTCCTTGCTGATGTCTGCAAAGGTCATAATGGCGTCGGTGTTTAATGTGCTGTCTGCTTTGATCCGGGTAAATGCGCTCTGGATGATGTCGGTATCCAGAGATTTTCCGGTGGCGTCTTTGATTTCTGCATTTACGATGGCAAGCATATCCTCCGGATTTTCATTGATAAACAAGGTGGCCTCTTCATGCACTTCCAGAAAATCCCGAACCAGATCCGGGTGTTTTTCCAGAAAATCTCTGCTGGCAATGACAAGGGCGGAAGGGTAATCTCCCTTTAAAAAAAGCTCGTCATAATCTAAAATCACTTTGGTATTTCCGTTTTTCTCTATGGTAGTTCCCCAGGGCTCCGGCACAACAGCCGCATCTATGCGTCCGGCATCCATAAGGTTTACAATATCCGCATTGGAGCTTGCAGTAACGGTTACATCAGAAGCGCTTAAGCCATGTTCCGTTAAAAGACTGAGCAGGCACAGGTGCTGGGTGTTTCCAAGCTGGGGAACGGCAATCTTTTTTCCGGCCAGATCTTTTACAGAAGAGATACCGGCGTCTTTGCGCGCCAGCAAAATCGCTCCGGCGTTTGTGGCGTTGGAAATGATTTTTACGTCTCCGTTTGATTTGACATTGGCGTTGACGGCAGGAACAGGACCCATATAGCCAAGGTCGATTTCTCCTGCAAAAATGGCCTCTGTTTCGGCGGGGCCTGCGTTGAAGGAAGTCCATGTGACGTCGCAGCGGTCTTTCCATTTTTCCTCCAGTGTGCCCTGGTGTTTCATCACAAGAGCCTGGGTGTGGATGATATTCGGAAAATAGGCGATTCTGACATTGATTTTACCGGAAGAGTCCTCTTTAGAACCGCAGAAGGAGAGACTAAAGATAGAAAGAACAGCCAGTATAAGGAATGAAATACGGCGTATGATTTTTTTGGTCATGGAAAAACCTCCCTGATGACTGCCGGATGGCAGAAATATCATTTGAAAGTTATGTTTTCCTGTTTGTGGGGATTCTATTCAGTGACTTAAGAGACTGTGGAACGTTTTTGTTTTCCTTGAACATGAATGCCAGACAGATTTTAGGAAGAAAAAAGAGCTGTGCGCTTATTTTGGCGCACAGCTCGAGCGTTTGGTATTACCGGATCATCCGATGCTTTTTCTTCTGCTGTTCTTCGCAGTATTTGCAGCGATAGATTTCCTTTTCCGGATCGGTCAAAATAAAAATCTGATCCAGCTCCTGTTCTATGGAGGTGATGCATCTTGGATTTTTGCATTGGATGACATTGACAACCTGTTTTGGCAGGTGCAGTTCTTTTTTTTCTGCAATTTTGTTGTTCTGAATGACGTTGACGGTGATATTGTGGTCAATAAAGCCTAAAATATCAAGATCTAACGTGTCAACAGGACATTCTACTTTGATCATGTCCATTTACAAAGATTTAAAATTAGATCAGTTAGATTGTCAGGTTGCCATT
>CANODN010000056.1 GCA_947564765.1 uncultured Roseburia sp.
CACAGACATCCCCGACCGCAAAGAATGCTGTATCATTCTGCTTGCTCCTTCCACCTGTGAGCAGGGGCTTCCGGAAATTGAACAGATTACGATACCAGGTAAGATTCTTCCTGCAGATGCCGGTTATGACACGCTGCTTGCCAATCTTTCTAAGGATCTGTCCTGGACCAAATCCGGCATACGTTCCAAGATGTCTTCTTACTATTTAAGTGAACCCGATTTCCGCTATAGCCTGAGTATATTTTTATTTATCATTCTGGCCGGAAGCAGTCTCTTTGCCGCAATATCCATAGTTCTTTCCATACTGTTTATTTATAAACCGTATCTGTCACCACCCTGCCGGAAACTGGGACATTTCGGCAAACCAAAGGAACTGCTTGCACTGGCCGAGGAGGAGCTGGCCACCCTTCCGCAGCTTGCTACAGAGGATATGTTTATTACGGAACACTTTTTTATTGAAACCTCCAAATACGGAATTGCCATTGTTCCGATTCAGGAAATCACCTGGATTTACAAGCATTCCACACTGCATAAGCTGTTCTGGTATCATTTCAGCATTTCCTATACGTTGCACATTACAGCAAATAAGCACGTCTATATCCGCTGCCCGAAAAATACCAAATCCGATATCGATGGTATTATTGATTATCTGTCGGAAGCAAACCATGATATTTTAGTGGGCTTTGATGAAAAAAACAGACGGAAGGTACATGGCCGGTAAATCGCACCAGGCGTCTTACCTTTTAATGGCAAACAACAAAAAAAGAGTCAGGGTATATGGTATCTCGTATCCCTGACTCTTCTGCTATCGTTTTATTCCGTTATAATTTAAAATTCCACTTCCCTGCAACGGCCTTTTTTTACTTAAAACAATTCTTTGATCTTTTCTATGATCGTATTCAAAAGCTCTCTGATCTTCGCCCAGAATCCGCCGTCTGCGTTGGAAATTTTATCGTAAATGGACTGTGCTGCATTCAACAGACTGTCCAGATCCAGATCCAGATCACTGATTTTTTTCATCAGTTTAACCACTTCTGCTCTTTCTTCATCGGTTAATGTAATGTTAAATTTCTCACAGCCCTCTTCAATCGCACTTCTGATATCTGCTTCGTCTGAAAGATCATGCTCTACAATCGCCTGTTTTACATAGGCGATCATACCCTCGACCTCATCCGAATCAGCGCCGGCAGACTCTAATGCACCGGTAACCACCAGCTCATGCAAAGCTGCATCAATGTTTTCTTCATCAATCTCATCGCCTGTCATCTCTTTGTAGGCTTTAAAGACACCGACTAAAGCTGCCGTTCCGGAAATAGGAAACGGAGCCGCCACAATGATATCTGCATTTTCAATGCCCGCTGTTGCCAGGGCATTTTTGTACATACCTACAGTACAATATGTGATATTATTGGTGGAAACATTAATTCCATTGCCCTTTTCCCGTTCCATAATTACAATAGAGGATAAGGACTTTGTTCCGATCTTACTGCTGTCAATATAAGAATCCAGATACTGATGCTCTTCTGCATTGTTGATGTATACCACATCATAATCTGCCAGCTTACTGCTGTCAATTCCCATAATTGCAAGAACCGTTGCCTGCTGTTCCGGAGTAAGATTCTCACCAAGAGCCAGATACGGCTTGTCGTTCTTTTTGATCTCAACCTTATCGTCGTTTTTGTCTTCTTCTACCGTAACAGTCCCTTTCACATCTTCGTTCGTGTCTGTTGTAACTGTTCCGGAAACATCGCTTTTCTCCGGTTCCTGAGCACCGGTATCGGCTCCTGCCGCAGGCGCTTCGTCCCCCACCGTCCCATTCTGTTCATTGGAAGAATTCTGCTCCCCGGATGTATCCTGCCCGCTTGAGGATGTTCCCGGATCTAAAACTTCATCCCCCGGATTGGAAACCTCATCCGATGGCGTATTCTGTTCGTCTTCATCTTCTGCTGTCGCAGATACTGCAGACGCATCTACCGGCTCCTCTACGGAACCTGCAAATACATTTCCCATAGAACCGAAAACCATTGTTAATGTCAGTGCTACACTGATCATCCGCAGCCACCTTTTTTTCATATGAAAAACCTCCTATTATATACATAACCTGTATCGTTCTTTTTCCAGCATTTCTGTTTTCGGAATGCTTTTCTCATTCTTGCACAAATTTTTTGCTTTGTCAAAGGAATCACAAAAACTTAAGAGATATTTCATATTTTTATTATAAAACGGTTTCTCCAGGATATCCGAATGTAACAATTCCTTAAATTTTCCACTCTCAAAATACTCTGTCACAAATCCATGTATAGATATCCTTATAAACATCCCTGCGATCCGTCTCATTTAAAATTTCATGCCTGTCGTCTTTGTAAAGCTTTAAAGTAAGATCTGAAATCCCTGCCGCCTGATACTGTTTATATACTTTCTTTACGCCTTTTCCCATATCACCTACCGGATCTTTATCACCGGATATTATAAATAACGGAAGCGTTTTGGGGATTTTTGCAATATTACGTGGCTGATTATCATGATAAACAGCCTCCATTAATCCATAATAGCCGTTTACCGTAAAGTCAAAACGACATTTGGAATCTTTATAATATTTTTCTGCAATTTTGATATCCTTTGTCAGCCAGTTATTTCCGATGTTTTTTCCGGTAAGGTCATACTGACGATAAGGTCCCATAAAAGAGAGCTTTTTCACCAGAGGGCTTTTGTAATGCCATCCGTGGGTTTTTCCCAGGAATCTACAGATTCCCATACCCAGCTTCATCTGTGCATCCGGCATACTTCCCGTTCCTACAATAACCGCTCCGCTTACATGCTTCGGATACCTGGTGATATATTTGCGCAGCATATAAGAACCCATACTGTGCCCCAGCATAAAATAAGGGCATTTTGCATTTTCCTTCTGCATCAGCTTCCGCACTGCATGCATGTCCAGAATCAGCGTATCACTGGGATGGTTCCCTGTAAAATATCCATATTCTGTCGGAGCAGATACGGATTCTCCATGTCCCAGATGATCGTGTCCCACCACAAGAATTCCTCTTTCTGTCAGAAACTCTGCAAACTCCTGATAACGCTCGATATACTCCTGCATACCATGGGTAATCTGTAAAACGGCCTTATATTCCCTGTTCTCCGGAAACCATTTTACACCGTGAATTTCTGTTTTTTTGTCTGCCGATAAAAATTGAAAATTTTCCTGTATCATATTACCTCTTTCCTGCCGAATGGCATAAAGGTATGCCTTCGGTATTACCTCTTTCTTGCCAAATGGCATCTTTGTTAACAGTAATTTGAAATCACAAACTGCACTTCTTCCCTGCCCATATAGCTGTTGATCTCCGGATAATATACAATAGATAGTATGTCCTTTTTTTCCAGAAAATCCATAAATCCTTCTGCATCCCCAAAAAACACAGCCGGATAACAAAAGCCCTGTTCATCCTCTAACGTAAGCTTTACCACATTCCTGTTCTTTCCCACAATTCGCTTTTCCTTCACGCGGATATTTTTATCCGCAAATACCGGCTTTCCGTTTCCTTTTCCAAAGGGCTCTAAAAGTTTCAGTTCCTCAATCAAATGCTTCGTCACATAGGAAAGCGGCATCGGAACATCAATATGTATGCGGAAGATGAAATCCTCTTCACTTAAAGAAGCATTTTCATTCATTCGCATTATAAATGCTTCCAGATTTTCTTTCGGAAGGGAAAGCCCTGCCGCCATAGGATGTCCGCCGAATTTGGTAAACAAATCCTGGCATTTGCACAATTCCTCGTACATCGAATAAGCTTCTGTGGAACGTCCGGAGCCTTTTACGCCTTCGCCGGAATCTGTCATCACAAAAACGGGGTGGTTGTACTGTTCCCGGATTCTTCCTGCCACAATGCCTGCCAGACTTTCATGCAGCTTTGGCAGATACACGATCATAACCTTCTGTTTCTCTAATCCTTCTCTTTGAATCAGGGAAAACGCTTCTTCCACGCCCTCTGCCGTCAGTCTTTTTCTCTCCTCATTTAAATCCGCAAGCTCCGCCGCAAGCATAGCCGCTTCTGCATCCTCCTCCGCAAGCATCAGCTTTAAGGAGCGGACTGCCGTATCCAGTCTTCCGCCGGCATTGATGCAGGGACCAAGCACAAACCCAAGATGGTATGCACTAAGCCGCTCCGGCTGGATTTCCTTTTGCTGCATCAGGGCGCGAATACCGGGGTTTTTGGTATGGCGCATCTGCTCCAGCCCGTATTTTACAATAATCCGGTTCTCGTCCACCAGATCCATGACATCGCCTACTGTGGCAAACGCCGCATTTTCCAGAAATTCCATTGCCTCTTCCTGCAAAATACCGCAGCTTTCATATAAAGCCTGTATCACTTTAAAAGCCACAACAGCCCCGCAGATTCCGGAAAACGGATAACCGCAGTCCTCCTGCTTTGGATTGACAATCGCATCTGCCCTGCTTTTTAAATATCGGCGGATACCGTTTTCTTCTATATAAGGAATATCATGATGATCCGTCACCAGTACCGTAAGGCCAAGATCTTTTGCATATGCGATCGCATCTATTGCGGCAATTCCGTTATCACAAGTAATAATCGTATCGGCTCCGTCTTCCTTTGCCTGTGTAATCAGATTTTCATTGATTCCGTATCCATCCTTCATACGGTCCGGGATCGCCGCAGTCACGATGCCGCCTGCCCGTTTGATTCCCTTTAGCAGAATATAGGTTGACTGCACGCCGTCGATATCATAATCTCCGATAATGCGGATTGCACATTTATTACGGATTTTCTCCCGTAAAACAGAAACCAGATGGTCCATGTCTTTCATCCGGTGCGGGGAATACAGTGCAGATAATTCCGGTTTCAGGTATCCTGCAATCGCCTTCTCATCTGTAATATCACGATTGCGTATAATACGCGCCGTCACCTGATCAATGCCGTATTTGGCGCTGATTGCACGAAAATCTGCCTTTTTACTTGCTACAAACCATTTTTCTTTTTGAACTGCCATCGCCGATTCCTTCCTGCTGCCGTTAAAACATTTCATTCATCAGTTGTAATGTATTCATTTTAACACAATCCCAAAACGAAGAAAAGCCTCAGGAAAATTCCCAAGGCTTCATAATTACGCTTCATCTCTGATTTAGTACAGCTCCGCAATCCTGGTAACGCCCACATAAATCTCCGATATCTTATACCATGTAGCATAATCCACCACGCCCGTCACCGGCAGACCAAACACAGACTGAAATACCTCTACTGCCTCTGCCGTTGCCGGCCCGTAAATGCCGTCGGCCGAAACAACCGGAATTGCCGGATATGCCCTGGAGATTCTTGCCAGCTGGGACTGCATCTGTCTGACCTTATCTCCTCTTGAGCCAATGGAAAGATCCTCTCTTGGCCAGGAAGCGGGAATACCTGCAATTTCATCGGCTTCATTGACATACATATTACTGCCATAATAATATCTTAAAATTTCAATAAAGCTGTATCCCCTGTCACCCAGATCTTTGGAACCCCACTGGCTCATCCAGTTCGGGCAGCTTACCCGCTGTCCATCACAGTACTGGGTTAAAATCGGCTGACGCACATTCGGTCTGGAGAGATAACTGTCAAAAATCTCATCCACAATCCTGGAAATATTTTCAAAAAAGTTCCTGCCGTAAATCCATTTATGATCAAATGCCGTAGAGGATGTAATCGTAAAATCATACCCCTTATTCCGGTACCCCGGAATCATCACTGATTCCATGCTGAGGCAGAAGCTCCGGCAGATTCCATTTAAACCGGATTACTATTTCATCCTTTTTCACATAGATTCTGTCAATCAGATGATTCACGAAAACCCGCTTCGTGGGAATATCGGCATTTCGAAAAACTGTCTGCCATGCAGGAATTTTTTCCGGTATCTCCTTCCGTCTGTCGTCCGCTGCAGAGCTGTTTTTCAGCTCCGTTTCTTTCTGCCGGATTCGTTGGGACTGCTCTTTTTCCTGCTGCTTATATTTCCGAATAATCTCAGCCAATTCTTCCACAGTAAAAGGATATTCTCCTGTCATTGCATTCGGAATATTCTTTTCCATGACAGCAATCTTTTCCCGAACATTTGCAAGCTTTGATCTTTCCTTTTTTAATTCCTCTTCCTTTTTCTTTTTTTCTTTTGCATAAATGCGCTCCATTTCCAGAAATATATCCTCGTTTTTCTGTAACTTTTCAATGTATTTTTCAACCGCAGCAAAAACGATCGGTTCTATTTTATCTGCCCTGTACTGCTTTGATGTATGATGAGATATGCCCTGCCGGGCATTCCGGCATTGATAGACAGGTGTTCTGCTTGTCTTTTTTTCTCCTGTTCCCTTAATGGTCCAATAATTGTATTTACTGCCATTCACCAGCTTACCTTTGCAGTATCCGCAATAAATTACCTCTGCCAGTGCCAGCATTCCGTCATTTCTCCCGATTACATTCAAATCCCTATGCTCCGTTTTTTTACTATATTTATTTCTGCGCTGCCCACGCATCCTTTGTGTCCTGTTCCATGTCTCATCATCCACAATTCTGATATTTTCATTTGCTTCCAGAGAAAGAATCCATTCTTCACGTTTTTGCCTGTGATATGCTCCATTTATATTTTCCCTGCGCTTATATGCCGTATGTCCCGTATAAATCGGGTTGGTCAGAATACTGGTAATCGTTCCACTTTTCCATATTGTTCGCGGCGCCAGCTTTTTAAAGCTTTCATGTTCATTCAAAATCTGTGCAATTTTCCCGGAACCGTATTCCTTATAAACAGAAAGTTCATAAATATACTTTACAACCTCTGCCTGCTCCGGAATAACAGCCAATTCATGCAATGCGCGTCCATGTTTGCTGATTTCTCCTGACAATACCAGTTTATAGCCGTAAGGCGCACAGCCTCCCATGAATTTTCCCTTCTGTACCAGTTTTTTGGCCGTATCTTTTACTCTGGCTCCCGTATCTGCGCTGCTTTTCTGTGCATTCCCATAACGCAGCGCCAGCATCATCTGCCCCATAATATCATTACTGTCCGGAGATATGCATCCGTCCTTTACGGTATAAATATCAACACCACAGCTTTTCAGACGCATCACATATGCGCCGATTTCCCACATACGGCGGCCGATCCGGTCATCCTTATATACTGCTAAAATATCATATTCTCCGTTGCCCGCATCCTGCAAAGCCTCCTGTAAAACATTTCTTTCCTCCACCGAATTTTTATAACCGCTGTTGCTTCCCTCGAAATATTCTTTCGAATCCAGGCTCCAGTCAGTCTGTTTTCGGATATACTCTTTCACAAGCTGCCGCTGAATTGTCAAATCCCCGTCTGCCTCAAGCTGCTGATGGGAGCTTACCCGAAGCAGCATCCGCACCCGCTTCATCTGTCATCCCTTTCCGGAATGTGCCTTTGCATACAGTCATTTAAAGCTGCTGTCAGCATCTTTTTTATTTCCTGCTTTTCCTTTTCCTCTTCACCGGATACCTCAGGCATCTCCAGTATAACCTTCATTCCGTCCTGCATCGCTTCATATGTCCTGTAATATCCCATAAACTTCCTTATTTATCATAGATTCTTTAAAAACGTATGAACAAAAAGCCTGTCACATTCTTCTCTCAAAAATTTCTTTTCCTTATATCATTTTTCCAATAAACATGGTAAAATCAAAATATACAAAAATCTCAAAACCATATCGGGAGGAAGAAAGATGAAAAAGAACGGAGAACACAGAAGAAAAAATTTATTTGTATCAGCGCTTTGTTTTTGTATCCTATGTGCTTCTGGAATTTATTTCGGGGGAATGTCTGTCAATGCAGCAGAAACGCCCCTATATGAAGCTGTTGAGAAGGGAAATACAAAAACTGCTTTAGATATGACAAATGTAACGCTGAATCAGACCAGTGTAACAGGATATCTGGTTCCGACCTACACCTATGGTAAAACCGTATATTACGGAAATGCAGAATTTGACATTACCGTAAACAGTCCGGTCGTATTGGACGAAGATACGTCCGACATAAACCTGACCTGCAAAAGCTCCAACAAAAATGTACGGGCATCTGCATCTCTTTCCAAAAATATACTGCATTTGCAGGTTCACGGAAACAAAAAATGCTCTACAACACTGACCATTGGTATTGCAGGAAAGAATTTTCCGATTGCAGTTTCCTTAAAAACAGTAAAAATTTCATCCAATTCGCTTCTGTTGGAAAAGGGAAAAACCAAAAAATTAAAAATCAAAGGCTGTTCCAAGGGCATTGAATGGTCCTCCTCTAATAAAAAAATTGCCACCGTCTCCAAAAAAGGAGTTGTAAAAGGGAAAAAAATAGGAAATGTGGTCATCACCGCTAAAATAAACGGAAAGCCCATCGGCTGCGCCGTATCTGTCACAACAAATAAATTAAAAAAAGTATGCCAGAGAGCAACCTACATCGGAACCCATTGGACCTACAGCCAGGCCAAACGGACACAGCCCGGTTATTATGACTGCAGCGCACTGGTATGGAAAGCGTATATAGAATGTGCAGGATTTTCCTTTGGAAACGCAAATTATCCGGGAACAAGCGCTTCCGAATCTGCATGGTGCAAAGCAAATAATCGGATTCTCAAGGGCGGTTATACATATAAAAAGGTCCAGAAAATGAAATTAAATCCGGGAGATCTTGTATTCAAATCTACGGATTTAAAAAATCCCTACAATACCACCTATCATGTAGAAATGTTTACCGGCTACACCTGCCTTGGATATGACAGCAAGGGAAAACCCATTGTCACCTCTCTCTGGGCATCCAGAAGCGCCGGTTACGGTGCAGCGAACGGTTCCCTGCTGGCAAGACCGATGAAATAAGGAATGACCCTCCATTCCGGTACCACTCCGTATATACCCTGTTTAAAGTAAATGACATAATTGCAAGAATATTTGCTCTTAATGTCGCATCCGGCCAGGTTGCATAAATCTCGCTGGATGCGACATTTTTAATATAATCCTTGTAAGTAACATAGTAATCCCTTGCGGTACTGTCCGAAGGCGCTCCATCGTGTACCACCACATATTCCGGCACCACCACACGGCTTAAAACAATTTCTCCCGTTTCCTCCAATGGTTTGATTTCATCTTCCGGAATTTTAGAGGGGAAATTACCGAATAATGTATTTGCCGGAATTACAATATTATCTACCGGATTGATATCCGATTCCTCCGGAACCAGCCGTACTCTCTGCACAGAGGTCTCACCGGGCAGCACCTGAATACCGGAAACATTCACCGGAATAAATCCTTTTGCCGTTACCTGAATGGTATATTCTGCATAGGGCTGCTGCTCGGAAGGCTCCATACTGTACTCTAACGGCGGCGTTCGAAGCTCAATCCGCTCTGTCTGACCGGAAGAATTTGTGGAAACCTCTTCGATCGCACCTTCCGGATCTCCTGTATAAGAAATCGCAACCTGTGCATCCTCAATGGGAAGTCTTCCCGAAGGCGTCTCCACATTAACCTGCAGACCTCCTTCATCTGTTGTGTCGTTCTGCAGATATCTGATATTTTGTCTGTCCTCTTTTCGTTGATTTTTTGAAAGCATTTCAATCAGTCCACTTTTTGTTTGCTATTGCAGGCATGAGTTGTAAATACGCTCTTCTGAAAAGGACAAACAAACAATTTGCTGCGGAGCGGATAAAAAA
>CANODN010000057.1 GCA_947564765.1 uncultured Roseburia sp.
CAAAAAAGAAAGTCTGGAATCATCATCTTTAAAATAGAGGGTATCCCGCATTCCCTTCGGCATCTGATCAATAAAACAGAAAATACACCGGTTATGACAAGATTTGTAATCGTCCATAAATCCGTTTTCAAATTCAATACCAAGATCCTCGTCATAATCCTTTTCAATATCCAATTCCCATTCTTCCCCATCCGGCTTGCGGATAAGCACTGTAATTTCCTCGTCCCTGACCAGAAACTGGTAGTCAAAAACATCCTCTATCTCCTGCCCGTTAATGGATAGCAGCTCATCCCCTGCTTCAATATCCATTTCTTCTGCAATACTGCCTTCTTCTATACGGTCTATTCTATGGCTTTTTTTCATCATCCTGCTCCTTATGACTTGTTTCATCCGTTATGGAAACTGTCTTGATGCAACACATCTTTACTCATATTACAATATAAAAGGAAGAATAACAAGAGGATGTGTAACCTTTCAGAGTATTGCAGACGGACGCCTGAGAGCGCCAGGCATATATTGTTCGCAGACTGTGTTCCCTTCGATCACAAGGTCTTGCTCCCAACATACACCTGGCGCTCCCAGGCTGTTTTGCAATATTTCATTTACTTCACAAAACGGCTGCTTTTGATTTCAAATCAGAATTCCATTACTGCCTGCCCCTTAGCCAAAACAGTAATTCACCCTGCTATCAATCCTCATACTCAGCCTTATTCATAGCCTCTTCATCTATCTTCGTCTTCTCATCAATAGTAATCAGATCTGCCTCACTTTCAATGGCTCCTGTCTGAATCAACGCCTCAATGATATGCCTGCACTCTGCATCAAACTCAATGCCTGCGTTTCGGATCATAGAAACTGAATACATCGATCCTCTGTTACCATCCTGCGTTTCATCTTTTCCGGTATAATCAAGGTTGATCGTGTTATAATACGTTGTTTTAATCCTCTCGTCATAATCATATCTGCCATAAATACAATTTTCGAAATTCCCCTCTTCCAGGTCAGCCAAAAAAGCATGGTAAATTTCTTTCGCATCTTCCGCAGAAAATTCATAATTACTCCACTCAGTATCTTCCCTGTACAGATTAATCGTTCCTCCTTGGAATTTGATATCCTCCTCGCTGACAGAAAATACTTTTTGCCGGTAAACGCTGGGCGTTGATTCTAATTCCATCAGCCTGTGAATCACAGTGCCGGAATCCGCAATAATTTCTCTCGACATCGGAATTTCATAACGTCTGACCAACGATCCTTTTTTCAAATTATACCGTATGGAAACATAATAGGTACTGTAATTCGACTCTGCATATTTTTCAAACTCTTTTTTGGAATCAATGATCTGTTTATGGATATCCATAACTTCCTGAATCAGTTCTTTATCTGTAATTCCTGCTCCGTCATAACTGTCATAATAATCCATGGATACGGATTTCACCTGGTCAATATCTGGTATTTTCCTTTCCTGTCCAAACAAATCCACTTCAATTGCTACATACAGGCATGCAAAAACCAGAAGAAATACGCCGCATTCTGCCATACGCTTTTTATGAAAGACACGAAAGCCTTTTTCCAGAAACATCTGCGCTCCGAAAAATGAAATTGCGCCAAAAATCAAACCTGTCATAAGAGCCAGCAAAAACGCCCCTCTGCTGTTTGAAATGCCCATAATAGAGCTGAACAGAATACCAAAAAGCGTTCCGCTGCAAAAAGCAGCGCCCCAGCGGAAAACAGGCGCAATCCATGGAATTGAAATCAGGCTGCCCGCTGTTTCCATATTTCGAATCCGATAGATCAAATATGAGGCAATCACGAACACAAGCGCAGCCAAAGCATAGCACGCCACTATTTTTTTACCCGTAAACCCCAGGCAGATTGTATAATCTCCGGAATAATCATATCTTAACTTTACATGTCCAAGCATATAATACAAAGGCGACAATACATCTGCCGCGCCTCTTGGAATCTCCAGCGTAATTCCGTAAGAAAGCAAAGCCATCAAAAGTCCCACCAGGCTCTTACAGCCGATATACAGGAAATTAATAATTACGGTAAAAATCGGAACCGCCAGAAGCTGTCCGGTAAACATTGCAATAAATACCGCAAAGCTGTAAAAGACAAAACTGATTCCGCATGCCAGAAGAAATCCTGTCATCAGATGGTTGATGCTGGTATAGCCGCATACCGCGCCAACCAGTGTTCCCAGTAAAAATCCGACTGCCTCCGGAATAATCAGAAACAAAAGTCCCGAAATATAATTAGTCAGAAACAGTTCTTTCCGCGTTACCGGAAGTGCATGAATCGTATTGGCGGATCTCGCATTATACAAATAGGAAAACACCGCCATTGCCGCTATAATTGAAAAAATAAACAAAATTGCCGGATTCATATAGACCGAAGCAATATACAAAATATCATTGCTTTTCATCTGAATCAGCTCTTTTTCGGTAATACCGCTTGTGAGTTTATACTGCAGCGAACTGTTATAAATCATAAACGGCATAATAAACAGATTCCAACCCATAATCAAAAGCCAGATCGGCCAGAAATGCGTAATATTTTTTAAGAAAATGGTTTTGTTAAAACAGGATGTCTTTGACTTCATATTCTACCCCTCCTAATTCATATATGAAAATTTCCTCCAGTGTCAGCGGAAGGATATCAATCAGCATGGGATTCATTTTCTCCAACTGCAGTCTGGCCTCTTTGGGATCTCCTTTTACAATCAGCGTATATACCCTGCCGGTATTAGACATGTGAAGTACTTCAAACCCTTCCGGAAGCGTCGGCATCTCTGCCTGAAAAGCAGCCTGAATCTTACACACACTTCCCTGCAGGTCGCTTAAGGAACGTTCGATAATGATTTTTCCTTTATGCATAATCCCCACATGATCGCAGACGTCCTCCAGTTCCCTTAAATTGTGGGAGGATACAATTACCGTTGTATTATGCTCGGAAACATCCGCCATGATAATGCTCCAGATCTGACGTCTCATAACCGGGTCCAATCCGTCTACCGGTTCATCCAGAATCAAAAGCTCCGCTCTTGTACATACCGCAAGCCAGAAAGCCACCTGCTTCTGCATGCCTTTCGAAAGACTGCGGATACTTTTTTTCGGATCAATCGTCGGGAAATATTCCATAAGACGGAAAAACATTTTTTCATCAAAATTGGGATAGATACCCTGATAAAAACGTTTCATCTCCAACGTATCCGCCTGCATAAAATAAAAAATATCATCCGGAATAAACGCAAATTTTGCTTTGACCTTTGGATTTTCGTAAACATCTTCCCCTTCGATCTGCACCGTACCCGCATTCTGTCTGTAGATTCCGGTCAAATGTCGCAGCAGTGTGGATTTTCCCGCGCCGTTTGGTCCCACCAGGCCGTATATCGCCCCTTTTTTCACAGACATATCCGCACCATCCAAAGCACGAAACCCATCAAATTCCTTTACCAGATTCTTTATTTCAACCATGATCGCCAATCCTCCTTTGTTCCAGATTCTCCATGCGGCATCCCAATTCTTCCCTTGACACATCCAGAACAAACAGCTCTGTTACCACATCATCAAATGTTGTCAACAACTCCTGCTCTCTGCTTTTGTGTAAAAAATCCGTAGCAGATGCAAATGTCCCTTTTCCCTTCATACTATAGACATATCCTTCGGATTCCAGCTCCTTGTACGCCCGCTGTATGGTATTGGGATTAATTGCCAGATTCGATGCCAGCTCCCGGACAGACGGCAGCTTTTCATCCGCCGCAATGGCATTCGTCAAAAGCAAATGCCGGATTCCTTCTTTAATCTGTTCATAAATCGGTTTTGCATCCCTGTAATTTAATTGCAGCAATCCTATGACCTCCTTACCCAACTGTATTAATACATTTCATACAGTTAGTCTATCACTTTATCCTGTCCGCAACAATAAAGATAAGTGTAGGAATTTTTTAAATTTTTCTTAAGACTGCCAAAATCCCCGTATCACTTCAACGCCAGCGCTGCCGCCAGATTTCCTCTTTTACCTCTGCTTGCACGATGAGAAAACAAAAGCTCTGGATTACAGCAGGTACAAACCTCTGTCACCGCAAGATGCGAAGGTAAAATCCCTGCGTCTGTTAATACAATCGCATTTGCCTTCCAAAGATTTAAAAGATACTTCCCCTCTCCCTTATTTACAAGAATCTCCTTCTCTCTTCCTGCAAACTCCTTTTGAAACACAACGGCTACATCTTCACTGACCTCATAACAATTCTGGCAGATAGAAGGTCCGATGGCACAGATTACATCCTCCGGTTCCGTAGCAAATTCCTCCTTCATTTTCTCCAGCGTCACCTTGCCCATACGCGCCACAGTTCCCCGCCACCCGGAATGACTGAGTCCAATGGCATGATGCACGGGATCTACAAAATAAAGGGGCACACAATCCGCATAATAGGTAACAAGTGTCACTCCTGTCTCATTTGTCACCATACCGTCTACATCCTGATATTTCTCTGCCCTTTCCTTCCCTGCTGCCAGAAAAGAAATACCGCATCCTTTCGCATCCTCTTTTCCTACACGGATTACATTTGTGGTATGCGTCTGATTGGAACATACAAAACTGTCATATTCTACCGAAAGCGCCTCTGCCAGCCTTTTGTAGTTCTCTTTTACCGCTTCTGCCTTGTCGCCTCTGGAAAAGCTTAAGTTCATGGTCGAAAAAATTCCCTCGCTGACACCTCCGAGCCGTGTTGTAAAACAATGACGAACCATGTCTGTCTTCTCTAACAAGGGAAATATAAACAAAGGAACCTCTATGTTCTCTCTGATTGAAATCTGTTTTAATATGGGATTTTGATATTTTTCCATCGCTGATTTCCTCCAAATCCAATGATTATAATTGAAATGAAAATGCATCTTTTACATGCACAATCTCATCTTCCCCCAGCATAGCAATCACATCAAACCGGCAGGGCGTCGTATCCGGATACCCATGGCTGACGCAAAAATAAAAAGCGGTTCTGCAAATATGTTTCTGTTTCTTTGCATTCACCGCTTCCAAAGGATTCCCGCAGGAAGTACTGCTGCGGTATTTCACCTCAACAAATACCAGATAGCTTTCATCCTTTGCAATAATATCGATCTCGCCGCATTTGCTGTAAAAATTCTGCTCCAAAATGGAAAAGCCCTGCTGCCGCAGATATTCTACAGCCCTTTTCTCATAATCTGCTCCGATCTTTCTTTTGTTTTTCATATCAGTTAAATTTGCTCCTGTTTCTATTGTATTTTGGAACGCAGCCGATCCATATCATCCACAAAAACTAAAATCTCCGCCACCACATCGTATAGCTCCGGCGGAATCGTATCCCCAATTTCCAGCTTGGATAAAGTATTGGCCAATTTATTGTCTTTGTATAACGGAACATTTCCCTCTTTTCCTTTTTCAATGATCCGCTCCGCCAGCTCTCCCTTTCCGGTGGCCAGAATTTTCGGCGCCAGATCCCCCGGCTCATAGGACAAGGCAACGGCTGTTTTTACTTTGTCAATTTTTTTCTTTCTTTCCATTGTTTCACGCCCTGACATCAAATGAATATCTGTGTACCATACCTCCGGCAGAAGGCGTCTGCCGCTTTAATATATCTTCTACAAAATTTACATTTTCCTCCTGGTTTGTCACCTGGATTTTAACCTGATACCCCTTCTTCGCCAGCCGTTCCTCCAGGATTTCCATATTTTCCAGAATCAGCTGATACGACATATCATCCGCCAGATAAAAATTCGTTGCTACATTTCTCTGCAGAAGCTTGATTGACACATCCGTGGAGCCCAGATGATCCAGATCCAAATGCAAAAATGCACTCAGCTCCCCGTCTTTTTCATTCCGTTTTCGTTTATCGGTATAAACGTACAGATCACTGTGGGCATTCTGCCCCGCAAATTTCAGAGGGATCTGTACATAGGCATACGTCTGGTTCAGCTGGTTCATAAACTGGATATTATCCCTTACATTGGAAGCCGTGTCAGACAGCTGGGACGTACTCTGCCCAAAAGATTTTAATACCCGCTCCATTTGTTCTAACTGGCGGTCCAGTCTTTCATATAATTCATTGACTTTATGCTCTGTTTTTAATTCCTCCGGCCGCAAAAGCCACTGCTGTTCCATAACATTACGAATCAGGGTACGGTATTCTTTGGAGGATACCAGCTCACTCAATGCGCTGCTTTCCGAATTTCGGCCGTTTGCAAATGCCTGTTCCAAAAGCTGCAGAAGCTCTTTGGAGGAAATCTCTCCGGAAAGCTTTCCTTCCTGAAACAAAGCCGTATTTTCCAGAAGCTGCGGTATTTTGCCAAGCTTACCGGACAGCTGCTGCAATTCTCCATCACTTAATAAATTTTTTAAAAGGTCCGCCCCGGCTTTTGCGTCCGGCTCCGTCGATTCCCTTCCGGCAGCCGCTTTCCCTTCCTCCGGCATATCCTGCAGATTTTGCGCTGCTTTTTCGCTCTGTCCGCTTTCCTCAGAAGGTACTCTGCCCGTTTCTGACAGCAGTACCTTTTCATTTTCCGCCTCTGCCGTCTGTACAATCACCTTTGCTCCGTCTTCCGATGCCAGCTCCCGTACCGCTGCTTCTGCTCCGCCTTCGCCAGCCGCCTGTTCCTTTATATTTAACAGTACGGTTCCGTCTTCGGACGCTTCTTGTCCGCCCAAAAAGATTTTTATCATCTGCTGATTAAAATCTATTAATTCTTCCTGACTTAAATTTCCTCCCGCCAGCTGTTCCGGAAGCAGCTCCATAACCGATTCCAGCTGATCTAAAATTGCATACTGATCCGATTTATAATTTTCAAACTGCGCCATCATTTCTTCCGTAATGGGAATCCCAAGCTTTGCCATTTGTACAATCGATGTAACGTCCATTCCGTCATTTCCCATTACAAATTTTGCCATCTGTAAAAGGCTCTGTTTATCAATGGACATAGATTGTTCCATCATCGTATTGACCATGGTCAGCATTTTGCCGTTCACCTGCAGATTCGCTGCTTTTAAGGCATTTAACAAAGTAGGATTGCTGCCGCTTGCACTGGAAAAAGGCCGGATTGCAATCTGGCTTCCGTTATTGGAACGCACCTGAAAAAACATAGACTCTCCTACCCGGACAGAAACACCGGAATCCAGTCTTGCCTGAATTGTCTTGCCGTCCGGAAGTCCAAGCGTCACCACACCGCCTTCCATATGGTTGATATTTCCTTCAAACACATTCCCCACAGACATTTCCTGAATAGAAGATACGATCTGCTTTATTCCCTGGGTACCGTTTGCAATCTGTGTTCCGTTTGCAAGATTTCTGTTGTATTGATTTAACATATCCGTAATCTGCATGTATATCCTCCATCATACGAATTTCTGAATAAATGATTTCCGGTGAATCGGCGTAGGTCCATAGGTCTTAAGGGCCTCTATATGCGCTTTTGTTCCATACCCTTTATTGGATGCAAAGCTATACGCCGGCAGAACCTTATCGTATTCCTCCATTAACCGGTCTCTTGTCACCTTGGCAATAATGCTTGCCGCGCCAATGGAAATACTTTTGGTATCTCCCTTTATGATCGGCACCTGCCGTATATCAACCCCCGGAATCGTTACTGCATCATTTAATAATATATCGGGTTCTACACTCAAATTATGAATAGCCTCCCGCATTGCCTCATACGTTGCCTGCAGGATATTAATCTCATCGATTCTCTGGGGAGACACCATACCGATTCCCACGGATACCGCCTCCTCCATAATAATCGGATACAATTCTTCTCTTTTTTTGGCAGAAAGCTTTTTGGAATCATTGATATAAAGAATCTGGCAGTCCGCAGGCAATATTACTGCTCCGGCCACCACAGGCCCCGCCAGAGGTCCTCTTCCCACTTCATCAATTCCGCACACATATCCATATGCAGCATATTGCTTTTCGTAGACCTTGAGCTGTTCTGTACGCTCTTTTTCCGCCTCCAGCTTTTGCAGACGCTTTAATTCCTTTAATTCCCTCTGACTGATCTTTTTTTCTTCACTCATGCAAGCTCCTGTTCCTTTGGTAATTCCAATGTAAATCTGCCGATTTTTCCGCTGCGGAATTCATCAATAATCAGTGCCGCAGCTTTGCTGTAATCCAGTTCCTCGCCTTTTTTCAGACAGCCGCGCTTTTGCGCAATGTTTTTTAAAACTTCCACTGCGTCTGTTTCTTCCTCCAGCTCATACCGCCCTGCCACTGCATTCGGATAATCCTTCATAAGAATTTTTAAAAGAGCAAGAGACATCTCGTCTGTATTTAGAATTTCATCTTTGATAGAGCCAATCAATGCCAGATGAAGCCCTACCTTCTGATCTTCAAATTTGGGCCATAGAATTCCGGGCGTATCCAAAAGCTCTACATTTTTGTTCAGCCGAATCCACTGCTTGCCTTTGGTAACTCCCGGCTTATTTCCTGTTTTCGCACAGGCTTTTCCTGCATAGGTATTAATAAAAGTCGATTTTCCCACATTAGGAATGCCTACTACCATGGCCCTTACCGGCCGGTTTTTGATCCCTCTCCGCAGATTCCGTTCGATCTTTTCCCTGCAGGCCTCCATGATCTCATTCTGGATCGTTTTCATTCCCTTTTTACTTCTTGCATCAATGCATACAACAAAATATCCTTTACTTTTAAAATAACTGCTCCAGATTTCTGTCTTTGCAGGATCTGCCAGATCCGCCTTATTCATCAAAATCAGCCTGGCCTTATGCTTTCCAAGCTCGTCAATATCCGGATTCCTGCTGGAAAGCGGAATCCTTGCATCTACAAGTTCTATCACCAAATCAATTAACTTTAAATCCTCCTGCATCTGACGCTTCGCCTTCGTCATATGCCCCGGATACCACTGAAACTGCATATTACACTCCTTAATCTAAAAATCCAAACTCCTTATACGGTGACACCACAAACCATGCTTTTCCGATAATATATTCTTTTTTTACATTTCCGATATTCGCATACCTGCTGTCCTCACTGTTATTGCGATTGTCTCCCAGTACAAAATATTCATCCTCGCCCAGCACAATTTCATCTGCCGCCAATTCCGCATCCAAAATCGCTGCTGTCTCTACCGCCTCTTCAAACAAACCGCCGTTGACATAAACTGCGCCGTCTTTGATCTGTACGGTATCCCCCGGAACCCCTATGATCCGCTTTACATAATAATGGGCCTTTTCATTCCCATTGGGAAGAAACACCACAATATCATTGGGCTTAGGGTTGGATATCGAATAAATAAAACGATTGACTAAAATTTCCTGTTTATTTTCAAGCGTTGGCGCCATAGACTGCCCTACCACACTGGTCCGAAGGCCGATATAATAAACAAATACAAATGCAATGCCCAGCACAATGGCAATTTCTATCATCCAGGTGATTACTTCCTTGACAATTGGTATGTTTACTTTTTTCTTTTCCCGTCCAAAATGTAATCCGCTTCTTCTCATCCTGCGTTCTCCTGTATGCTTTTCCTGCGTATTTTGTCCCCATAAGATGAAACAGCCGCATCCATCTGGAATTCTCCAAAACAGGATACGGCTTTCTTTTTATCTTACTAATTCTTTTACCTTTGCAGACTTTCCGGTACGTCCTCTTAAGTAGTTTAATTT
>CANODN010000058.1 GCA_947564765.1 uncultured Roseburia sp.
ACCCACGTATCTAGCTTGGAAGGCTAGTGTTCTACCATTGAACTACACCCGCGCATATCGGGGTGACAGGATTCGAACCTGCGGCCTCCTGGTCCCAAACCAGGCGCTCTAGCCAAGCTGAGCCACACCCCGTAGACAATCATTGTCTTTAAGATCATCACAACGCAAGTAGTATTATATCGAAATAAAAATAGATTGTCAACCTTTTTTTATGTAACTTTACGTAAACTTTTGCAAAATTTTTGTAAATCCACCGCACTCCCTGCCAATTTCATATGTCAAACATCTTTCTTCCTTTATTTTTATCTATGTCAAAGACTTTTGACAGCAATTTTTTTCAAAATCCCTTATAATAATTTTAAATCAGGAGATAGCAAAATAACAAAAAGGAGAACATGAACTATGGAACTTTCAAACCAAATCAAACATTATCGCAGGAAACTGGAACTGTCCCAGGAAGAGCTTGCCGATCAGGTCTACGTTACCAGACAAACAATTTCCAACTGGGAAACGGGAAAAAGCTGTCCGGATATTCATAGTCTTCTGCTGCTTAGTTCCATTTTTCAAATATCCCTCGACCAACTAATCAAAGGAGATTTAAAAGAAATGAAAGAAACCATCCATGAATACGAATTAAAAAGCTGGAACAAAAGAGGCGGCATCTATGCCATACTGCTTACAGCCAGTATTTTAAGTTTTGTCCCCCTCTTAATCTTTGGAAAAATCTACGGACTGATCCTGTGGATATTACTGTACGCTGTTACTATGGGCTATGCTGTCAAACTGGAACGCTTCAAAAAAGCTCATGATATCCACACTATGAAAGAAATTCTTGCATTTAACGAAGGAAAACGATTGGATGAAATCGAAAAGCAAGTAGAAGCCGGAAAACGTCCTTATCAAACATTTTTATGCGTTCTGATAACAGGATTCATTACTTTTGCAGTTACTGTACTGCTCTTCTGGCTATTCAAAAATTTTCTCATATAATGCTTCCTATCCTAATATCTCTTTATCTTCCTCGCCGCCGTTTTTTCAAACTCCTGCTCCCGCACGTTCAGCTTCACAACTTTTTTGTAAGCAGGAACTTCTTTATTATAATCATCCAGAATTGTCTGCAAAGCATCCTTCACATCCGCAATCTCCTGTTTTTTTGCATATTCCAAATCCGGGAAAATTTCGGCTTCAATTGCGCCTTCACTCTCCCGTACTAAAACCTCCTGAATCAGACGGTGCTTGGAAAGCTTATTCTCGATTTCTTCCGGCGAAACATTTTCTCCGTTCTTTGTAATAATCAGATTTTTCTTTCTTCCCGTGAGGAAAATAAATCCGTCCTCATCTACATAGCCCAAATCTCCGGTACGAAGCCAGCCGTCTTCGGTCAGCGACTCTTTCGTCTCCTCCGGCATCTGATAATAGCCCTGCATCACACTGCTGCCCTTTACCCAAAGCTCTTCGTCTACCACCTTTGCCGCACAGTTGGGCATCAGTTTTCCGACGGAGCCCGGTTTGCGGTTCCATTCCAGATTGGTACTGATCACCGGAGCACATTCTGTCATACCATAGCCCTGTAATATGGTAATTCCATATTTTTCAAACAGCGTAATCCATTCCGGATTCAAATATGCGCCGCCGCTGCAAATCGTATGCAGCCGGTCTCCAAACACTTCTTTTTTTACCAGCTCCGGAGGGAGGGCTGCCGCGTCCTCTAATTTTTTGGCAAAGGATTCAATCATCATCGGCACCATCAGAATCATATCCGGACCGAACAGTTTTATATTTTTGGCCACACGCATCAGAGAATCGTTAATACAGATAATACTTCCCAGAGAAATTCCCTTTAAAATATCCATGCTCAGACAATAGGCATGATGAATGGGAAGTACGGAAAGGATCACAGTCCTTGACGGAATCCGCATATCCAGACAGGTCGCATTTTCCGCCAGATTTCGCTGGGTCAGCATAACGCCCTTACTCTTTCCCGTTGTACCAGAGGTAAACATAATCGTACACAGATCCTCCGGATTCGCCCAGGCGTCAAAGCCGCCGTCACTTTCCTCCAAAAGACGGTTCATGGAAAGAATTTCATTTTCATGCTCTTGTTTCTGCATGGAAATGATTTTCTGAAGCTTCGGGCAGTTCTTTTTTGCAAGTGCCGCCACATCCGCCCGGATTTCATCATATACCAGCACAGAAACGTCGGCCCTCTCCACAAGCTCGCACAGCTCTGCTGCCGGAAGAGCCACATCCAGAGGCACTGCCACACTGCCGCTGTTTACCGTTCCCAGATAGGAAACCATCCAGTAATAGGAAGTCATACCCACTATGGCAACGTGTTTTCCCTGCATATCCATTGTTTTTAAGGCGCCGGAAAAGGATTCGCTGTCCCCTCTCAGCTGTTTATACGTCTTAGATTCGATGTTATCTTTTCCGATTTTATAACGAACGGCATCCTGATCCCCAAACCGTTCACTCGCCTGTACCAATATCTCCCGAATTGTATTGCAAACCATACTTTTCCTCCTTAAGCCGTAAGCTTATTCAAATAATCTACTGCTTCCTGCACAGTCCGGATTCCTGCAGCCTCCTGCTGATTTACTTCCACATCAAATTCTTCCTCAATCTCTCCCAGCATGCTCATAAAGTCAAAGGACGTAAAACCCAGATCCTCCATAAACCGGGACTGGGGTGAAATCGCCTCCGGTTCCACCTCTACATAATTGACAATGATTTCTTTTAGCTTTTCTAAGATATCCATATGTTCCTCCCTAAATCAATTTTAATATATCGCCTACGCTAAGATTCGGATTTTCGATTCCCTTAAACATAATTTTACAAAGATAATAATACAGATATTCCAGCTGTTTTCTACTGACCGCTTTGATCTGATGTTCAAAATTAAAATCCAGTCCGTTATCCTCCGGGCGATGCATCACCGTCAGATACATTCCCTGGGTCGTAGCCCCGTTGGGATACCATTTCGTCTTATAACGGATATCGCCAAGCTTATCCAGTCCCTTTTCTTTTAAGGTCATGGGCTGATAGGTTAGAGACATGGGTTCATAGGTGCATCCCGCCGGATTTTGATATACACGCCCCCGGTGGGCAAAATAAGCCACCGGATCGTAATTGGCATGACGAAACAGCTCATTCTGCTGATCCCGGATTTGAAACAGCGCATCCATAAATTTTGTTTCTTTCGGAATAATCGTGCGGAACGGGAAGGAATGAATCCTTGTGCCGCCGCATTTCTTCTCTTTTAATGTGGCACGTCTTGCAATCGCCGTATTAATGGAAACGTCGTCATTGTCGTTTAACTTCTGAAAATAGGTCCGCAGTCCCATGATCAAAAGACAGGCCAGGGAAATATGCCGTTCACTGCAAAAATCCATAAGACGTTTCGTGGGTTCTCCCTCCAGATGAAAAATATCCAGATCACTTTCTACGGAATCCGAAATATTCACCGCAGCCCGCAGCTTTGGATTTTTATTTCTGTCCCGTTCCAGCTCCAGCTTTGCCCTTCCGTCAATTCCGTTATAAATCGGCTCTGAGCTTTCAATCAGATTCCGGAAAAATTCCGCATCCTTCTCCTTTGCCTTAGAACCGGCCTCATAGGCCAGATCCTTCTGCAGCTGTTCGATATAGGAGGACATTTCCTTTGGATAAGGCACGTCTTCATATACCCGGCTGCAGTACAGCTCAATGATGTCTTTTAAAAAACAGATCATCGACTGGGCGTCCATAATCAAATGGTCTGCCAGAAGATATACGCCGTTAAATCCATCCGGCATATGAATCATCACCATACGGCTCATAGGTGAATCTTCCTTAGGAAACGGAACCGCAGTCCATTCCCGCATCGTCTTTTCCGCCTCTTCCATACTTCCCTGGGAAAAATCCACAAAGGGAACCTCCTGCTTTACTTCGTCCACCACATACTGATACCAGACGCCTTCCTTATCTTTGGCAAACTGAAGACGCATCGCCTCGCTTCGTTCATATGCCTTTAAAATCGATTCCCGCAAAATATCAAAATCCAGCTCTGCCTCTATGGTCAGGCTTGTTCCGATATTCACAACCGCCTTATTCGGACAGGCATCCAAATAGAAAAAATGAAATTTCTGTGCTGCAGTAAGAGGATATACTGGATATCCCTTTCTTTTTCTCATCATATTTATTCCTGCTTTCTGATGGCCCGCTAATCGTTACCGCCAATCCTTTTATTTTATAATACTTCCTTCAGCAACAAATCCAGCGCCTCTTCATAACGCTTCGTATCCTTATAGTAACTCTCTCCGTGGGCCGCTCCTTCCACGATCAGTTTCCACTTCTTTGCCCCACAGCTTTCATACAGCTTTTCACACATCCGGCAGGGGACAAAGGTATCGGCGCTGCCGTGGATAAACAGTGTCGGCGTCGTTGATTTTTCCACTTCTCTTGCCGCATTGCATTCATCCATGCCGTAGCCTGCCAGCTTTCTGTTCATCATGTCCGCAATGGGAATAATGGGAAATGCCGGCAGATGATACATCGAATGGAGTACATGGGTAAACACTTCCTTGGGAGAGGTAAAACCGCAGTCCGAAACCATTCCTTTTACCTGATCCGGCAGCTTTAATCCGCTTGTCATCAATACGGTCGCCGCTCCCATGGAAGTTCCATGCAAAATAATCTTACTATCCTCGCCGCAGGCTTTCACCAGCCATTCGATCCACCGAAGGGCATCCTTTCGATCCAGGCATCCGAAACCGATGTATGTTCCCTCGCTTAATCCGTGTGCCCGTTCGTCCACCAGCAGCATGGCAAATCCCCGGTTCAGGTAATAATCCGACAGTGCAATATAATCCTTCATCCCTTCGCTGGTATAACCGTGGAAACAAAGAACAATGCGCTTACTTCCCTTGTTTGGAAAAAACGTTCCATGCAGCTTTAATCCGTCATCCGACGTAATCCAGACATCCTCCCGGGGCTCGGAAAGAAAATATTCCTTCCGCTTTCCGATGAAATCCTTATACTGGCTCCAGTCCGTACCCGCCATTTTCATGGTACGCTCTACCTTTGCCTTATTTCGTTTCATCGTCCTCCGGTAAAAATAAGCCGATATCAAAAACTCTGCCGATACAAAAGCTGCAGCTGCTCCTATGATATTCCGTTTCTTCATGAATCTCTTCTGACCTCTCTATTGTTTGCTGTTCACGGCCTCAAATAACGGCCTTTATTTTTTCTTTTTCTTCTTTCTGCTGTCAATGATTTCCTTTAATTTCAAAGCTTTCTCAATACTACCTTCTACCTTCAGCTTCTGTGTCGTAACCGCCCAGATCGGATCTGTCTTTCCCTCTGCGATCTTCATCAGTGTTTCTGCCGTACAGGTAAACATCGCATCTCTGTCATAATATTCATAGGGCTCCACATAAAGCTTGCCTTCCTTTGCCTCTACATAGAAGATGCCTTCACCTTCGCCGATAATATTAAACTGGTAAGCCAAGTGCTCCGTAATATTGGAAATATCCGCATCCATAAACTTTCCTTTTATTTCTGAAAAAAAATCTGCATATGTCATATGCTCTCCTCCGTTTCTATTTTGACCGTTGGTCATATTTTATTTTCATATACCATAACACCAATTCGACCACTGGTCAAGTATTGATTTCAAATTTTTTTTGTGCTATACTCTGCATGTACATTTTTCAGGCATTCATATATATTTAGGATTGCCAGAAAGGCGGCAAATATGCCAGTTTCAGATAAATATAACCGCATCCTGGATGCGCTTCAAAAATTATTGGAAAACCAGAATATACAAAAAATTTCCGTCAGCGACATTGCACAAACGGCCGGCATTGCAAAGGGCAGCATTTACTATTATTTTCCTTCCAAAGACGCTATTGTAGAGGCTCTGGTGGAACGCAGCTATGCCGCCTCCATCGAAACAGCGAAACAGCTTGCCAAACAGACGAACATTCCGCCCTTTACCCGTATGGCTCTTATTTTTCAGGCATGCCGGAATTCTTCCTCTGAATTTTTAAAACAAAATAAAGCAGCTACCAATTCCAGCATACAGGAACAGACACTTTTGCATCACAAGTATCTTCGTTATATCATTATGGAATTAAAGCCCGTACTCACCGAAATTATCCGCCAGGGTATAGACAACGGCGAAATTTCCTTTGAGCATCCGGACTCTCTGGCTGAAATTGTACTCCTGGTACTGACGGTAAAAATAGACAACACCTTGATTCCCTCTACAAGGGAAGAGATTGAACAGATTATTTTAGATTTGATCGTATTATTGGAAAAAGGAACCGACAATCCGAAAGGTTCTTTGAACTTTCTGACAATGCCGATTCCTTAAAATAAATCCTTTTGGAAATCACCTTTTTCAATTTCGGATCAGCAAAGCAGAGTTTGCCAGCGGGTCCTTCGGCTTCTCCGGTTTCTTCCGAATGGCCAAAAACCAAAACAGCCACAAGCTGAACAGACTGATGAAGATTCCTTCTGCAAGTCCCGGCGTACCATACAGAATCGTGATGCGATGTGCGCCTTTTGTCAGCGGGATCTCCATAAGACTATCCATAAAAATATCACCCTCTGTTTCTTCCCCGTCTACATAAATGCGCCATCCCTTTTCCTGCGGTATGGAAAACAAAAGACTGCCATCGTATTCCGTTTCTATGCGTCCGCTGATTCTTGTATCTCCGAAATAACTGATTTCAAATGTATGCTCATTCAAAGTATTATAAGCCTGCAAAAACGCCTCCATATTCAGGCAATACACCTGTACTTTAAAGTCAGAAACATGTGAGCTGTTTTCAATTTCTACTACATCTCCCGCTTTACACCAGCCCAAATCCAAAATATACCCATGATCGCATTTATTGAATTTTTGCACCCGCTTTCCGTTTGTAACGGTAATATTCGTCACCGATGTATCCTGATATGTTCCGTACAGATATCCGTCCTCCGATACATGGATCACTGTCTTATCCGCTTCGGCCTCCGCCGGATCTTTGGATGGAAAAAGCATTTCTTTTTCTGCTCCAAGCACAGACGCCAGGCGATTTAAATTTGCAATAGAAGCGCCGCTCTTAGGACTCCATTTTTCCTCCAGATCCTTTTCAATCATAAATCCAAAAGGCAGTGTATACTTGTTTTCATAAATATAATGATCGCCATTCTTTCCCGCTAAAGTCCGAAGCGGATTTTCTTCATAAGGATTTCCTGCAATCACATATTTTACAGAAAGCATAGCAGAAGACAAGGGCGTTGCCCCACTGTAGCTGTAAAAATTCTTACCGCCCTCCATTCCCATTTTTCTGTAGAACCGGCTGACTCCGATATTCATCAGAGAAGAAAAATTTGTAGCGGATGCGTATCCGTAAATAGAGGCATCGTTTTTCGTCAGACGTTCCAGCTCCTCTACCCGGTAAAAGGGTTCCGATTCCTTCGCATCCACCTGTTCCAAAAGATTTTTGTATGATGTCCAGTTCTTCGTATAGCTGCTGCGGCTGGTTATGGAAAATCCGGTCAGACTGACATTGATAAAAAGCTCAAAAACCGCCAGAAACGCCAGCATATACTGTACAAGCGTCCTTATTTTCACAATGCCTGTCATACGCAAAAGCAGCAGAATCCCATACAAAAGAATCAATACTCTGGTAACCAGAAGATCCTTTCCCGCCACCATGCCGCTGTCTGACGTATACTCCGCTGCAATCAAAAGAGCAATGGATACTGCCCCGCCGAATATGACCTCCTGCCATATATTTCCTTCCCGGTATTGATAAACCTCATACGCCATGGTAAGCAGCAGAAAAATATACAGATACGACTGCCTTCCCGGCAGACTGTCCGGAAAATGCAGTCCATGCCAGATAAAATCTAAAATGTTATTGGAAAACCCCAGCCAGAAAGATAAAATCAGTGCCGTATACCCTATTTTTTTCTTTCCGGAAATCTTTCGATTACATAAATATAAAACTAAAAACAGAAAAATTGCAGCTCCGCAATAGAGATTCGGCCAATGCTCCCGACCCGTGTATACCTCCACATCAATACAATGTCTTGCCAGCATGGAAATCAAATCAAAATACCATTCCACCGTATCCGGAAAAGAAACGCCGGAAGATCCGCTATAGCTTAATGCGATGGCCTCCGGCAGAATCAGAACTGCTCCCATTCCTCCTGCCAAAAGAGAATACAAAGCAAAGCGAAAAAACGCCATGGCTCTTTCTTTTATTCCCGATATGGATTCCCAAAGCAGAAACACCGCATAGAGAACCAGAAAAATACAAAGCATAATTGCAATATAAAAATTAGACAAAATCGCCGCTGCCAGACTGATGCAATAAAGCCTGCACTTTCCTTCCTTTACCAGCTTTTCCGCCCCCAATATAACAAGGGGCGCCAGTGCCACACAATCCAGCCACATAATATTCCAACTGTAAGCAGCCATATAACCGGACAATGCATAAAACGCCGCAAAAATCACAACGGAAAAATCCCTGTTTTCGCTGTGATTCCATATATACGCCGCAAAAGAAGCGCCGCAGAATCCGATTTTTAATAAAATCAGAATTGTCATAAATTCAATCACATAATCAGAAGGCCAGAGAATCAGAAGCCAGTTCAGAGGACTTGCCAGATAATAGGCAAACAATGCCACAAAATCCGATCCAAGTCCCAGCCGAAAGGAATACAACAGACTTTCTCCGTTTTTTAATTTTTCCATGAACTCTGTAAAAAAAGGCTCATACTGATGATACATATCAATATGAAGAATACAATTTTCCCCAAAGGGGTATACGCCGTTTCTGATGCAGATCAAAAGCGAAAGTATCACCGGAAGTCCAAATGCACACAAATACACACTCCGGGCGTCTCCATGTGCCGACTGCCAGCGAATCGACTGTAAAAACTTCCTTTTCCTGTATAATACCGGATGATTCATAGTCTGCTCCTTTATTGATCAAAAAGCTGATAATACTGCAGCTTCTTATATTTCTCCAACTCCTTTTCCCCATCCTTTTCTTCCCGGATTCCTGCCGCGGATACAATGGGACAGCTTTCGGATAATTCCAGAAGAAAATTCTGGTAAGCCGGAAGCTTTAATCCTGCCGCCTCCAATACCTTTGCCCCCAGATAATTGGCGCTGGTATCTGCATGACGGACAGTCTCCATATCATAATTCGTCCAGATCACATAAGGTACCTGATAACGGCGGAAGGTATCCTCTTCTGACAGGGAACGATAGCTCTTCCCGTTCAACTTCCAGATCGGCTCTGCCACCACATCATTCGGCTGATGATCTCCAAAAAACACCACCATGACCGGCTCCTTTTCCTTTTCAAAATACGAAATCAAATATTCCAGGTCTGCATCCGTTTTCTTAATCAGGGACAGATAAGAGGAAAGCGAATAGGAGGAAGCTCCCTCCACTGTAATATCCGGCGTGAAATTTTCATGGACATCCTGGTAAGAACCGTGATTCTGCATCGTCACCTGAAATAAAAACAACGGTTTCTCAGAATCCTTTTCTTCATAGGTATGTATGATCTCATCCATGCAGGAGCGGTCACTGATATACTGACGGACATAGGATCTGTTCC
>CANODN010000059.1 GCA_947564765.1 uncultured Roseburia sp.
GCTGGAAATGGTAAAAGAACGGCTGAAATCGTTTGGGTATGAACTGCAGGAAAGGAGATTACGTGAAGAGCCTCCGTGCAATGGGAGTTTTGGTGTCGGAAAGACAGGATTTTGTGATTCGAAAGGGACTTGGGATAGAACCGGAACAAAGGTATCAGTCAATGGCGGAACTGTATCGGGACTTGTATGGAGAATTGATATGATGAAAACACCAAAGGTCTGCCTGGGATGTTTTACAGAATGGAATGGGGAAAATGCAAAATGTCTCAGCTGTGGTTTTGAACCGGAGAAAAAACAGGAAACAGTTTTTGGGTGGATGACCGGAGATATATTTGAAAAAAGGTATCTGTTGGGGATGTTATATTATCACGCATCAGATGCAGCTATATGGAGAATTTACGATACGGTTCTTGGAATTTCGTATTTTGCATTGCGGATGATGCCGGAAAATGAAGGGCGTCTGTATCTGGCAGCTGAACAGATGAAAAAGTCAGATGTATTGGTTCAAAATCAGATTCGTTTTATGGCAATGAAAACAATAGGTAAGAAAAGTGTTTTGCTTTTTTCCATAAAAGAATCGGAACAAAATCCAGAGGAATTCAAAGGTATTTTAAGGGAAAAAGTACAGCCGGAAGAGGAATGTGATGTATGGGATCAGACGACTTCTGCGTTTCAAAAGAAAGAAACGTTAACGCCCGGAACCATTTTAAATGACAGTTATCAGATTTTGGACTGTATCGGTATCGGAGGTTTTGGCATTATTTATCTCTGCAAAGATCTGCATCTGAACAGACTGACAGCAGTAAAAGAGTACTTTCCCGCAGAATGGGTAAATCGGGAAGAATCCTATGTGACTGTGAAAAAGTCACAGCTGGTAGAGGCGTATCAGTTTGGTTTTAAGTCTTTTTATAAAGAGGCAAAGATTATGGCAAAATTTATTCATGAGCCCCATGTCGTGACAATTTATGACATTATGGAGGCAAATGATACGGCGTACCTTGTTATGGAATATATTCCAGGAATCAGTATAGGAAGAGAAATGCGGAGAAGAAATTATTGCCCATATCAGCCGCAGGAGGTTGGGAAGATTCTGTTACCGGTATTAGAGGCCCTTCACGTATTTCATGAGGAAAAAATCATTCACAGCGATATCAGTCCCGGCAATATCATGCAGTCAGAGAAAGGGGAGATTTTTCTGGTTGACATGGGAGCCGCGAAATATGCACTGCATGCGCAGCCGGTGTTAAGCGCAGCATTTTTAAAACCGGATTATGCGGCGCCGGAACAATATCAGACGGCCAAAGAAGGAATTCCGAAAAACGAAGGGCCTTGGACAGATATCTATGCACTGGGAGCAACGGTATATTATCTGTTGACAGGACAGAAACCACCGGATGTTATGAATCGGTTAAACGGAAAGAAAACGGAGGTAGCTTTTCCAAAAAGATGTAAATTGAAACAGAAAAAACGGTGGCTGAAATTGATCAATCATGCAATGGCTTTGGAAATAGGGGAGCGTATTCCGTCAGTAGAGGAATTTCGGGAAGAGATGATAAGACTGTTATGAAACAAAATTGTATGCTGTTTTGGATGGCAGTTATTTTGGAAGACACAGAAAAATCAGGAAACACAAATAAAAAGGATGTATCGCTATGACAAAACTTCGATTTGTACTTGGAGATAAAGATGACAGATATTTAAAAAGACTTTCAGATTATATCAGCTTTCGTTATGGAGACAGGATTGAACTCTATACTTTTACAGAGAAACAACTGTTGGAATCTTTCCTTACAGAAAATAAGGTCAATGGCGTATTTGTCGGAAAAGGGTTTATAGAAGTCAAAGAACATATCACGCCTGCCACATGCTTTGCCTATTTGTCGGAGGGCATTGAAACAGAGAGCTATGAAAATATTGTGATATTAGTGAAATATCAAAGTGCAGATGCGCTTGTAAAAGAAATGATTGCCCTTTGTTCTGAACAGGTTGCAGAAGTTTATCAGGGAAAAAATACAGACGGAAGAGGAAAGATTATTTTATTTGAATCTCCGCTGGGAGGCGTTGGAACAACGTTATCGGCAGCTGCCTGTGCCTGTTATTTTGTCAGACATGGAAAAAAAGCTCTGTATTTGAACCTGGAGCAATTTGGTTCTGTGGAAGGGATTTTTCAGGGGGAAGGAAGGTTTGATCTCAGAAATGTGATTTATGATTTGAAGTCCAGAAAGGTCAATCTTCATTTGAAACTGGAAAGTATTATAAGAGAAGACGATACAGGCGTATGTTTTATAGAACCCTGCAGTCAGCCTATAGATTTACAGAGCTTTACGGAGGATGAGGCAAGGCATTTATTGAAAATTCTGTCAGGAGAAGACGGCTATGATGCCGTTATCCTGGACAGAAACAGCCATTTGGATGGGATGAGCCATGTGTTGCGGGAAATGGCGGATGAAATTGTCCTCGTAACGGCTGAAAACAGAATACAGAATGATAAACTGCAGAAGTTTCTGCATGCCATAAGGCTGACAGAAGAAAAACTGCAGTTGGAGATTTGGGATAAGTTACAGATTTTGTATAGCAGATATGAGGAAAGATCTGGTTTTAGAACAGAGAAGATACCAATTCCGGCATTAGGGAGACTGCCGGAAATAGAAGGCATTACAGAAAAACAGATGCTGGAACGTTTTGCGGCAGAAGATATTTTCCGGAAATTGTTATAGGAGTGGATGCACCAGATGAAAAAAGAAGAGTTGGCAGAATTTGCAGCGCGTATACGCAGCTGCCTGATGAATGAATATTCTCTGAACACGATGTCAGATGAGGCTGTACAGGATGCCATTGATGTATTGCTGGAGCGGGAACAAAATGGTATTTATATTTCCATTGAAGAACGGGTGCATATTGCAGATCAGGTATTTGGAGCAATCCGCGGGTTTGGAATACTGGATGTCATTATGAATGATGACAGTATTACAGAGGTTATGGTAAACGGACCAGATGAGATATTTATTGAGCAGGCAGGACGTGTACAGAAAATAGATGAAAAATTTGAAAGCGAACAAAAGTTAGAAGATATTGTGCAAAGAATTGTAGGACAGGCGGGAAGGGAAGTCAATCAGGCAAATCCAATCGTAGATACCAGACTGCCCGATGGCTCCCGTGTGAATGTAGTTCTGCCGCCGATTTCTTTAAAAGGAGCCATTGTTACGATTCGTAAATTTTCAAAAACCCCCATGACAATTGCGAAATTATTGAGTTATGGTTCCATTACGCCAGAGGCGGCAGAATTTTTAAAAATACTTGTTAAGGCAAAATACAATATTTTTATCAGCGGAGGAACGGGTTCCGGAAAGACAACCTTTTTGAACGCTTTGTCCAATTACATTCCAAAAGATGAGCGCGTCATTACTATAGAGGATTCCGCGGAACTGCAGATTGAAGGAGTGGAAAATCTGGTCAGTCTGGAAACCAGAAATGCCAATGCAGCAGGAAAGGGAGCGATTACCATTCGCGATCTGATCAAATCCTCTCTTCGAATGCGCCCGGAGAGAATTGTGGTAGGGGAGGTTCGTGGAGCAGAGGCCTTAGATATGCTTCAGGCAATGAATACGGGACATGACGGTTCCTTAAGTACCGGACATGCCAATTCTACCCATGATATGTTAAGCCGTCTGGAAACTATGGTACTTCAGGGAGCAGAGGGTCTGCCCTTAGAGGCAATTCGGCAGCAGATAGCCTCAGCAGTTGATATTATCATTCATCTTTCCAGAATGCGGGATAAAAGCAGAAAAACGATGGAGATTACAGAAGTTGTGGGATATGAGAACGGCAAAATTTTATTAAATCCACTGTTTCAGTTTAAAGAAAGCAGCGAGAGCAGTTTGACGAAAGTAGTAGGTGTTTTGGAACGCACGGATAATCCGCTGAAAAATGATTTTAAGCTGTTGCTGTCAGGATTTACAGGCAAAATTTAAGAGAAGGAGCATGTGTCTATGAAAAAGAAAAAATCAGAAAAAAAAGAAAAACAGAAGAAGCCTGCTTATGAACCAGTCAAAGGTGTGCTGGGGGAGGCCTGTGATTATCATGTTTATCATATGAAGATGCAGGACCGTATTATGGCCGCGCTGATTGGAGCTGTAATCGGAATCGTTGTGGTATTTGTTTTTTTCCGCAGTCTGCCTGCTGCGCTGATAGCGGGAGTGATTTTGATTTTTCCTGCTCAGAAATTTTACCGGGATTATAAAAGATCAAAGAGACAAAGAGAGCTTTTGCTGCAGTTTAAGGATTTGCTGGAATCTCTGGCAACCTCTTATTCGGCAGGGCAGAATACCCAGGGAGCTTTTCGGGATGCAAAAGCAGATATGGTTTCGATCTATGGAGAAAAAGCAGATATTACAGCAGAAGTGGAACAAATTGTAAACGGAATTGCCAATAATATAACGCCGGAACTGCTGCTTTCCAATTTTGCAGCGAGAAGCGGTTTGGAGGATGTGGAAAGTTTTGCAAATGTATTTGAAGTTGTCAATCGTCAGGGCAGTAATTTAAAGGATGTGATTTCAGACAGCAGGGAAATTATCAATGACAAGATTGAAATTGAAATGGAAATTGAAACGATGCTGCAGGCAAATAAGAATGAACTGAACATTATGATCGTTATGCCGCTGGTGATTGTAGCAAGCCTCAGCGGTCTTGGAACAATGACCATTGCCAGTAACACGCCCTTTAACATTGCATTGAAATTGATTTGCATCGGTGTGTTTGGGGCGGCGTATTTTATGGGAAGAAAAATTGTGGATATTAAATTGTAACAGAAAAGGGGTGTAAGGATGATACAGATTGTTGTGGCGGCTGCGGCTACCGTATTCGTGATCGGCTGGATTTATCTTTTAATAAAGTATGGAAACGGATATGAAGAATTGATTGCCGGAATTGACAGGGAAATTTATCAGATGCCGGAGCTTTTCTATGTGGGGTTTGGAATTATGAATACAGTGCATTTTAATATGCATTCCAAACGCGCCAGAAAAAAGATTCATGAAATTGGAGAAATTAATGGAAAGAAGTATGCGGAGTATTATTTTTACGTGACGACAGGAGCTCAATTTACATATGCCTATTTGATTCTGCTTATCTTTTTCCTGCTTGCAGCAGTATCTGTAAATATTCTCGTGGCCGGGCTGGGTGTTTTTCTGGCCGTTATGGTGGTGATGTATTATGAGCAGATGGTGGGGAATCAGCTTTCTGACAGACGGGATGCTCTGCTGGCAGAATTTCCCCAGGTGCTCTCCAAACTCGCGCTATTAGTCAACTGCGGCATGGTGATGCGTGAGGCATGGGAAAAGGTATCAAATACAGGGGAAGGAATACTGTATCAGGAAATGAAAATTACCATGGAGGAATTTCACAACGGAATTTCAGAACTTACGGCATACCGGAATTTTGCGGAGCGGTGCGGGTTAAAGGAAATCCGGCGGTTTTCCTCTACCATGATTCAGAATTTAAATAAAGGAAATGAAGAAATTGCGTATTTTTTAAGAGAGTTGTCATCCGAGATGTGGGAAGAAAAAAAGCATCTTGCAAAACGAAAAGGCGAGGCGGCCAATTCCAAACTGATGCTGCCCACCGGACTGATTTTTATTGGAATTTTAGTGATGATTATGGTTCCTGCTTTTTCGGGCATGTAGAGTTGCGGCATCGTTCTTGATCATGAAAATGATTCAGATAAAAAATTTTTAAGGAGGTACATAAGTGATGAAAGGAAAATTGAGGGAGTGGCTTGTAAAAGGAAAAGTCAGACAGATGAAAGCAGCAGAGGCAGTAAAGGAATTTGCCAGTGGGGAAAAGGGTGCTTCTCATCTGGTGGAAATTATTGTTGTGATTGTAATTGTAATTGCGATTGCAGGTGTATTCCGTAAACAATTGCAAGATGCAATTGAAGCAATTTTTACTAATTTAACAGGATTTATTAATGGATCAGAACACGGTGGTGTTTAAGAAGAAATTTATGAAAAAATCAGAAAAACAAAACCGCGGTGCAGTCATGGTGGAAGCATCCATTTATTTTCCGCTGGTAATCTGCACCGTAATAGCAATGCTTTATCTGGGATTATTTCAAATGGAAGAAAGTGCGCTTGGCTATGTAGCCGAGCGCATCGCCCTGGAAGTATCCAGGGAAGAAGCCTATCCCGGATATATGGAGTTTCATATGAATGAAGGACGTGCAGCGGATTTTTCCTGGGCAGGTTCAATGCCTTCAAAGGATACGGTAACGTCTTATTATAAAGCGCATCATGAAGATATGGGCAGTTTATACCGGGAGTTTAGCGGAGTAGCATCTATTTTTGGCGGCAGCGGGGCAGCGGAGTCTGCATATCAGACAAAGTATGCCCATACGGCAGATGCTGTAAAAATCATTGCGATTGGAACAGTCAGCAAGCCGGAGATTAAAATTAACAAAGGGTTCTTCTCCTCCACGGTAACAGTTTCTATAAAACATCAGTTTCCGGTGCCGGGAGTAATCCGTTATCTGGGGATTGATGAAAGCCAGTATGCAATCAAAACGACAGCGACAAAAAGCATTGTCAATTCCGGAGAATTTGTCCGCAATGTAGATCTGGCAGTGGATGCGGTAGAGTATCTTTTAGAAAAACTGGGACTTGGCAATGATGTGAAGAAACTGGTGGAAAAAGCAAAAAAAGTGATTGAGCTGCTGTAGAGAGAAACGAGGTTGGTTTATGAAAGTATGTTATCGTCACAGGGGAGCAATCTCCGTGTTCTTGACATTGATTTTACTTCCGGTAGTTGTGTTTGGCGGACTTGTTACAGATGCCGTGAGAATTTATCATTCCCAGGGACTGGTATCGGAAGCGGGAGAACTGGCAATGAACGCCGGTCTTTCCTATTATGATGTGGAATTAAAGGACGATTACGGTCTTTTTGTTATGACGCTGTCAGCGGATGAGATGACCAAAACACTGGAACAGTATTTTGTAAATTCCATACGTTCTTCCGGTCTGGAAGGAGCAGAAAATGTATCCAGTATGCTGGATTTAAAGTGTGATACATTTGATGCATATGGTGTTACAGGTTCGGAAATTTACCAGACAGAAGTGGAAAAGCAGCAGATTTTGGAATATATGAAATACCGTGCGCCGGTGTGTCTGGGAGAAGAATTGTTTGAAAAATTGAAACAGATCAAAGACGCAAAGCAGCAGGCAGAGGCTATGAAAGCGCAGGTGGAATATGCAGAGTCCATGGATGAACTGCAGGACTGCTGCGAAAAGGTATATGAGAAATTAAAAAAATATACAGAAAAAGCGGAAGGGAGTCCTGCCATTACAGTTATGACCGTCAATGGCGCGATCAGTGCAGCAGAAGCATCTTTGAAAGAAGGTGTAAGACATTATTTTCTGGTGGATGTGATCGATCAGTATAAAACAAAAGGAGACAGTGCATCAGAAGGAGACGCCATTGGGTTTATGGAGGATTTTGTTACGCAGGCAGAGGCGCTTTCCGGGTGCACAGAGGAAAATGCAAAAGATTATATCAGTACAGCCCTTGCCTGTTTGTATGACTGCAAAACGGTGGAAGAAATGGGACTTCCCAATTTCTTTGAGCTGGATAAAAATCAAAAAGTAATTTATAACAATTATATCTCCAAACAGAATATGATAAACGATTATCGTAAAAAACTGGAGGTTCGGGCAAAGTCTTATATAGGAGATGCCTGGCAGACCATTTCTTCCTGGTATGTAGAAGTGTATAAAGCCAAAGATTACGCCAAAGAGGCAAAATCGAAGATGGACAAATTAAAGGACAAGCTGAAAGATGTCAGAGAGAAGCATGATAACTGGGAGGGAAAAGTAAATGCGCTTTCTGATCAGAAAATGAAGGAGAGTATGCAGGAAAGCCTGAATACAGACAGTTATAATAAGCTTTTAAAAGAAGAAATAGTAGAAGCTTTTTATCAGAAGATAGAAACCAATATCACCAATTTAGAACAGATGGAGAGCTGTTTGAAAAATTTAAAATTCTGCGGTCTGGGACTTACAGCAGGGATTCCCTCTTTTGGAACGATACAGCAGAAGGTTCGGCAGTATACATTCTTTCCTTCTTCCAGAGAAAAGGTTGCGGCAGAAACAGATACACAGACAAAAAATTTTACAGCCGCCGAATTTGTAAAAGCAGAGGTGCCCACAGGATGCGAACTTTTTTCTTTAAAAGGCGATGAGATTTATAAAGAATTAGAGGAAATCTGCGCGGATAAAGGGGAAAGCGAAGAAAGCAAGGATAAGAAAAAGAAAACAGATCAGCTTTTAAAAGATTCTGAAATGGATGAGGCAGAAGGAATTTCCGGATTAAAGGATGCAGAGTGGAGCAGTGTTGCATTACCGTCGGACGTCTTAAGTCAGGCAGGAGAGAATGATGCGGATCATGCTGTGATGAAAGAAGGAAACACCAGTAAAAGCGGCAGAAAAAAGGCAATGACCAATGCAAAGGACAGCATTTCCAAGACGGCGGATCTGCTGGGCTCTTTAAGTCAGGTTCTGGAAAAGGGAATCGAAAATATTTGTATTATGGAATATGGAATGCAGATGTTTTCCTATTATACGGTGGATAAAGATGATGATGGAAATGAAATCAGCAGCGTACATTCGATCAGCGATCGGGATTTGAAAACAGATGCTTTGTACAAATCAGAAGTAGAGTATATGCTCTGGGGAAAGAAAAACGCCCAGGAAAATGTTAAAAATACGAAACTTTTGTTATACGGCGTCCGTGCTCTGACCAATTTTATCTATGCATTTAGTGATAGCGAGGTAGGAAAAACTGCAAGAATGATGGCAACGGCTATGTCTTGCGGACATGCATATCTGGTTCCTGTTTTTGAAGTTGTTTTGAAGGTGGCTCTGGCAGGAGCGGAAACGGTAATGGATGTTTCGGATTTGATGAGTGGAAAATCGGTTGTGCTTGTTAAAAAATATGCCAATGCTCAGATTTCTCTTGCGTCATTTGGTAAAAATACGTCAAGCGGCAGTGATGGCTCTCCGAAAATGAATTACAGAGAATATCTGACCATATTTTTGTTGATAAACACTTTTGGAGGTCTGGAAACAAAGACGCTTGCCAGAATTGCAGACTGTATTCAGTTAAATACAGGCATTGATATTACAAAAAAATGCTATACCATGGTTTCGGTTGACGCCAAAGTGGAATCCCGTACGACTTTTATGAGCAAGGCAGCCAGCCTTCCGGGCAGCGGATCTCATGCAGCAGTAAGCGACTGGTATAAGATTCCTTATAAAAGTGTATTGGGATATTAGCAGAGGAGGGAGTGCAGAATGAGACGACAGAGGGAAAATGGTTCTATGACAGTAGAAGCTGCTTTGTTTCTGGTGATATTCCTAATGGGATTTCTGACCATTATCAATTTTGCAAGACTGACCAGGGCAGAGGTGATTATGCAGCATGCCATTAATGGAACATCCATGCAGATTTCCCAGTACGGATATCTGCTGACTAAGACCGGCGGGAGGAGCAATGCATTTGCGGCAAACTTCATGCCAATTCTAAAGG
>CANODN010000060.1 GCA_947564765.1 uncultured Roseburia sp.
TTGTATGTACCGGCTCTCTTCTGGCCTCTAATTTGTCCTTTACAAGAGCAGAGAATAATTTTTCTGATTCAATCAGGGAAACCTGTACGTTTCCATGGGGATCTCTCTCTAAGAACAACTGCTGCTGAATGGCCTCCGGAAGAATTGCAAATACTTCCATAGATTCTTTGGTCAAACCATTCTCGATAAATGCATATTTTTCTTTCCATGTGGAAAGTGCATTGAAAGCGTCAGCTTTGCTTCCTGCAAGGAGCTCGTTGATCTCCTGAATCAATGCAGAAAACTCAGGAACGAATTCCACAACACCCTCCGGAATCACTGCAACACCGAAATTCATGCCCTTTTCTGCTCTCTTTGCTACGGAATCCGCAATGTAATCTGCGATTTGTGACAGAGACATTTTCTTAGCGGAAACCTCCTCGGAAATCAGGCAGATGTTCGGCTGTGTCTCAAGGGCGCATTCCAAAGCCACGTGGGAAGCAGAACGTCCCATAACTTTAATAAAGTGCCAGTATTTCTTCGCAGAGTTTGCATCTCTCTCGATGTTTCCGATGATTTCGCTGTATGTTTTGGTAGCGGTATCGAAACCGAAGGAGCACTCAATATCTTCGTTTTTCAGGTCGCCATCAATGGTTTTCGGGCATCCGATTACCTGAACGCCTGTGTTGTTCGCTGCAAAATATTCGGCAAGAACGGCTGCGTTTGTATTGGAATCATCTCCGCCGATAATAACGATTGCCGTAATGCCATGCTTTTTACATACTTCAGCGGCAATCGCGAACTGCTCATTTGTCTCAAGCTTTGTTCTGCCGGAGCCGATAATATCGAAACCGCCTGTATTTCTGTACTGGTCAATGTACGCATCGTCAAAAATCAAATAGTCGTCGTCGATGAGACCGCTTGGACCGTTTTTGAAACCATAAAGAACATTTTCTTTGTTGGTTGCCTTTAACGCATCATATAATCCACAAATAACATTATGTCCGCCGGGAGCCTGTCCGCCGGAAAGAATAACGCCTACTACCTGTTTCTTGGCTTCGGAAGTGTTTGCTCCTGCCTGGAAAGTGATTTCCTTCTTACCGTAAGTATTCGGGAAAAGGGCTTTGATCTTTTCCTGATCCGCTACACTCTGCGTTTCTTCGCCTTCTTTCACACAGATATCGGCAATACCGTTTCTCAACATTCCCGGAAGCTTCGGAGAATACTCATATCTGGCTGTTTGTAATGATGAAATTTTCATGCTTCAAATCTCCTTGTTCTTAAAATTTTCATATGGTTAGATTCTAATACATTTCAATTGAAAAGTAAACAGTTATGATTACAAAAACTCAATTCCAATCATCGTAAGTCCGTGGGCCGGGGCCGTAGGTCCTGCCGCACTTCTGTTTCTCTGACTCAATATCTGCTGCAGCGCATCAGGCTCAATCTTACCGTTCCCTGCTTCCACCAGAGTCCCGGCAATAATACGAACCATATTATAAAGAAATCCGCTTCCTTCTATCCGAATTGCAATCACATCTTTTTCTTTTTGCACATTGACTTCATAAATGGTTCGCACTGTCGTCTCCGCCAATGTATGGATGGAACAAAAACTCTTAAAATCATGTTCCCCAACGAGATATCCTGCCGCCTGTTTCATTCTGTCCACATCCAGATCATAGTGATAAAAATAAGTATCTCTCCTTCTGGTAGGATCCGGAAACTTTCTGTTTAAAATTTTGTATTCATAAATCTTTCTGCTGTTACAGTGTCTTGGATGAAAATCAGCCGAAACTTCTTTGGATTCCTGTACCACAATATCCTCTGGCAGACGCTGGTTTACGGCATAGGAAATCTTCTCTGCCGGGATTCTGGTATTTGTATCAAAAACAGCCACATTCCCCAGTGAATGCACGCCTGCGTCCGTGCGGCTTGCACCAATCACTGCAATATTTTCTCCCAATAAATCAGAAAGAGCCTGATTCAACACAGACTCTATCGTAATTCCGTTTGGCTGTAATTGCCAGCCGTGATAATTTGTTCCGTCGTAAGCTACCCTAAGCTGAACACGCATAACTGTCTCCTTCTACAAAAACACCCGCAGTAAAATAATTCCTGCCAGATAAACAATTAGAATCAGATACGCCAGATAATCTCTTTTTTTATACCGCAGCGGCTTCATCTTCGTTCTTCCGCTGCCGCCCACATAACACCTTGCCTCCATTGCCATAGCCAGATCATCGGCACGGCGAAAGGCGCTGACAAACAAAGGCACCAGAAGCGGAACCATACTTTTTGCCCGCCGGATCAGATTGCCGTTTTCAAAATCGGCGCCTCTTGCCATTTGAGCCTTCATGATAATATCCGTCTCTTCAATCAAAATCGGTATAAACCGCAGTGCTATGGACATCATCATAGCAATGGCATGTACCGGAACCTTGATCTTCGATAACGGCATTAAGGATTTTTCCAGGCCATCGGTCAGCTGATTCGGCGTTGTCGTCAAAGTCATAATAGAGGTGCCTACAATCAGATAAATCAGGCGCACCAGCATAAACGCTGCATTCTTTACCCCCTCCATGGTAATGGTAAAAATCCAGAAATGAACCAGAACCTGATCTCCCGGTGTCAAAAACAGATTAAAAGCCGCCGTAATCACCATTAAAATAACAATCGCCTTCAATCCTTTTACCATATAAGAAAAGGGCACCTTCGATAAGCGGATCATAAATACCAAAAACAGACTCGCCAATATAAAACCGGCCACACCCCGGAAGGTAAATAAGGATATAATATAAATCAATGCTGCCATTAGCTTTACCCGGGGATCTAATTTATGAACAATAGAATCCGCCGGATAATACTGTCCAATCGTAATATCTCGTAACATAGTCAGTCTCCCCTTTTCTACCGAAACATCTTAAGGATGCTTTTCTTTGCCTCTTCGATTGTGGTTGCATCGGTATCTGCATCCAGCCCAAACTCTTTTAATTCATGCATCAGATACGTCACCTGCGGAGCCGCAAGACCGATGGTTTCCAATTCTCTGTAATGACGGAACACTTCTCCCGGCGTTCCATCGTATATGATTTCTCCGCTGTTCATGACAATAATCCGCTGTACATATTTTGCCACGTCTTCCATGCTGTGGGAAACCAGAATTACAGTCATTTTTTTCTTTTTATGCATATCTGCAATCAAATCCAGAATTTCATCTCTTCCTTTCGGGTCCAATCCCGCTGTAGGTTCATCCAGAATCAGCACTTCCGGCTTCATGGCGAGCACACCTGCAATTGCTACTCTCCGCTTCTGTCCGCCGGAAAGCTCAAAAGGCGACTGATAATAAAGGGATTCCGGCATGCCTACCATTTTTAAAGCTTCAAAAGCCCGAAGTCCTGCCTCATCCTTGCTAAGCCCCTGATTCATAGGACCGAAACAAACATCGTCAAAAATCGTTGTTTCAAAAAGCTGATGCTCCGGATATTGAAACACTAGTCCTACCCTGGTACGCAGCTCTTTTTTATCATAATCCTCTTCATAAATGTCTCTTCCGTTAAAATAGATTCCGCCGGAAGTAGCCTTCATTAAACCGTTCATATGCTGTATCAATGTGGATTTTCCGGAACCTGTATGACCGATAATCCCGATGAACTGCCCGTCTTCTATTTGTAAATTGATATTTTTCAATGCCTGAATTTCATATGCACTTCCCGTGCTGTAGACATAATTTACTTTATCTAAAATAATTGACATGGTTATTTTTTACTCCCATACAGTCCCATTAATTCCTGTTCCAATTCTTCTCTGGTTAAAATTCCTTTTGAAACCGGCAGCCCCGCTTTCCTGAGTTCATGCGCCAACAGCGTAATCTGCGGTACATCCAGACGATGCTCCTTTAAGGTCTCCACTTCCGAAAAGACCTCTCTCGGCTTTCCCTGCATGACAATTTTACCCTGATCCATGACATAGACATAATCCGCATTGACTACTTCTTCCATATAGTGGGTAATCAGAATAACCGTCACGCCCTTTTTTCGGTTCAATTCCGAAACAGCGCAAAGCACCTCTTTCCTTCCTACCGGATCTAACATGGCAGTCGGCTCATCCAATACGATGCATTTGGGTTCCATTGCCATAACTCCTGCAATAGCTACCCTCTGTTTCTGTCCGCCCGAAAGTCTGTTGGGAGAATGATGCCTGTATTTCAACATACCCACCGACCGCAGGCTGTCCTCCACCCGCTTCCAGATTTCCTCTGTGGGAACGCCTGTATTTTCCGGCCCGAATCCTACATCCTCCTCCACCACGCTTGCAATAATCTGGTTATCCGGATTTTGGAAAACCATACCTGCCGCACGGCGGATTTCATATATGCGCTCCGGATCAGACGTATCCATTCCATCCACCCAGAGAGTTCCCTCACTTGGTTCTAACAGCGCGTTAATATGTTTGGCAAGCGTCGATTTACCGGAGCCATTGTGTCCCAAAACAGCAATAAAATCTCCTGCAGCAACCTCGAGATCTACTCCATCTATAGCGGTTTGAATGGATTCTACATTGCCCTCTTCATCCCGCCGGATATATTCATGCACTAATTTGCTGGCTTTGATTATGTTCATCTTTTTGCTATCCCCTATTCCATCCAGTGCAGACGATGCAGCTCGCCCTCTAACTTCATATGGGCAAACTGATTCTGCCGCAGCGCTTCATATAATACAATTGCCACAGAATTGGAAAGATTCAACGAGCGTGTTTCCCCGATCATCGGTATTCGGATACATTCTTTTGGATACTGTACCAAAATCTCCTCCGGAATCCCTGCACTCTCCTTTCCAAACATCAGATAACAATCTGATTCATAAGCAACTTCCGTATATAACTGCTTTCCTTTTGTGGTTGCCATATAAATCCTGGCATTCGGATTTTTTTCCAGAAAATCCTCCCAGTTGATATATCTTGTTACATCCAGATCCTGCCAGTAATCCATGCCTGCACGCCGGATCGATTTCTCATTCAGGCGGAAACCCAGCGGCTCGATCAAATGCAGCCTTGTTCCTGTTGCCACGCAGGTTCTTCCGATATTTCCGGTATTGGCCGGGATCTCCGGTTCAAACAATACAATATTTAACGCCATATGATTATTTCCTCAATTTTGTAATAAAAGCCTCAATACGTTCCAGCGCCTTTTTCAGATCCTCCAAAGAATACGCATAGGAAATACGGATAAATCCTTCTCCGCTTGCCCCAAATGCCGTTCCCGGTACAACCGCCACCTTTTCACTCTCTAAAAGCTTTTCGGCAAATTCCTCAGATGTCATGCCGAACTCTTTGATACAGGGAAATATATAAAAGGCGCCGTAGGGCTCAAAACATTCTAAGTTCATTTCCCGGAAACGATGAAGCAGATATCTCCTTCTGCCGTCATACTCTTCCTTCATCCGAAGAATATCTTCGTCTCCGTTTCTAAGGGCTTCTACCGCCGCATACTGACTGGTTGTCGGCGCGCTCATAATTGCAAACTGGTGGATTTTTAACATCTGTTCAATAATTACAGCCGGTCCGCAGGCATAACCAAGCCGCCATCCTGTCATGGCATACGCTTTGGAAAACCCATTGATCACAATCGTTCTCTCCTGCATTCCCGGAAGAGAGGCAATCGAAACATGCTCCTCCTCTCCATACGTCAGCTCCGCATAAATTTCATCGCTTAGTACAAATAAATCATGCCGGATCACTACTTCGGCAATTTCCTCCAAAGCTTTTCTGCTCATAACGGAGCCGGTGGGATTATTGGGAAATGGCAGTACCAAAAGCTTCGTCTTTGGCGTAATGGCACGCTCTACTTCCTCCGCTGTCAGACAAAATTCATTTTCCGCCTGTAATTCAATAATAACCGGAACGCCGTTTGCAAGTGTGGCACAGGGGGGATAACAGACAAAACTGGGCTGGGGGATCAATACCTCGTCTCCGGGATCAAGCATGGCCCGCATGGCAATGTCAATCGCTTCGCTGCCGCCTACCGTTACGATAATTTCGTGGTTGAAATCATATGTAACATGACATTTCCGCTCCATATATTTTGCAATCTCTATTTTTAATTCCCTTAATCCTGCATTGGAGGTATAAAAAGTTCTTCCCTTTTCCAGAGAATAAATCCCTTCGTCTCTGATATGCCAGGGTGTATCAAAATCCGGTTCTCCCACACCAAGGGAAATCGCATCTTCCATTTCATTGACAACATCAAAAAATTTGCGGATGCCGGAAGGTTCTATCTCAACAATTGTTTTGGACAATGGATTTCTCATGGCGTAATCTTCATCCTTTCATCTTTTGCCGGTTCTGTCATAATCGTACCGTGATCCTTATATTTCTTTAAAATAAAATTTGTCTTTGTAGACAAAACAGAATCCAGAGGAGAAAGCTTTTCCGATACAAACTGAGATACCTCCCGTAATGTCCTGCCCTCTAAGGTAACCATAAAATCAAACCCGCCGGAAATCAGATAAACCGACTCCACCTCCGGATAATTATAAATCCGTTCAGCTACCTTATCAAAACCCATTCCTCTCTGGGGCGTCACGCGCACCTCAATCATCGCAGTTACCTTTTCAATTCCTGTTTTCTCCCAGTTAATGAGCGTATGATATCCGCAGATAATATGTTCATTTTCCATTGCTTCCAATTCATTTACCACTGCCGACACATCTACACCGAGCATAATCGCCAGCTCTTTCAGATCAATCCTGCTGTTCTTTTCAATAAAAGCCAAAATTTTCTCGCGCATTCCCATTCTCCTTCTATGCCTCAATTCTATATCAAAATTATACTACCTTATAAAGTTCATCTGTTTTCGGAGGCTCTAAAAACCTGCGTTCTTCCCCGTTACACAAAATCCGGTCATTTCCTTCTGTGGCTTTGCCGATCACACAGGCTTCTATTCCTGCTTTCTTCAAATCCATCACCAGACGGTTTCCATCTGCCGCCGCCATAAGCATAGCGCCGCTGGAAATCAATTCATAGGGATTGATGCCAAAAAATTCACAGATCTCTATTGTCTCCTGCTTCACAGGAATTTTCTTTAATTCAATTTCAAGTCCGACGCCGGAGCTTTCCGCCAATTCCCAGAGCGCACCAAATATTCCGCCCTCCGTTACATCATGCATAGCGCTGACGCCAGACAAAACGGCGGCCGCGGCCTCCGGAATCACAGAAAGCATCCGGTCAAATTTCTGCGCCCGCAAAATAAAATTTTCCGAAAAGCGGGATAGAAGCTCTTCTTTCTTTTCTTTTGCCAGAATCGAAGTTCCTTCCAGACCGATCCATTTGGTTAAAACAATATCCATTCCTGCCCTTGCCCCAGAGGTGGAAATCATCCTTCCTTTTTGCACTTTTCCGACTCCTGTCGCAGTAATCACCGGCCGGTTGACGGCAGTAGTAACCTCCGTATGCCCTCCAATAATCTGAACATTCGCTGCACTGCAGGCTTCTTCCGCTTGCTGTACCATTTGCCGTATTTCCGGTTCTGTGATCTCCTCCGGCAGAAGTACGCTAAGCAGTACGCCAATAGGTTCTGCTCCTGCGCTCGCCAGATCGTTTAATGTAATTTGAATCGAAAGACTGCCGATATCCTCTGCCGTCCCGGTAATGGGATCCGTCGAAAGAACAAAAATCTCATCCTTATCCAGCTGTATGGCTGCACAATCTTCTCCCACAGCGGCTCCCAAAAGAACCTCTTCACGCTTTGTATGAATTTGTCTGAGTATGGAGCGTTTTAATATACTCTCCGGCACTTTTCCTGTTTTCATAATACCTCACAATAAGGCTGTCTCTAAAAAGACAGCCTTACATCATCTTATTCTATCCTCTTCTTTTACAGCTTTACAGAAAATATATCACAGCAATATTTATTGCGGCGGCTGTTCTGCAGCTGCCTGGGCTGCCGCCGCTGCTGCGGCTTCTGCTGCCGCCTGCTCTGCTGCGGCTTGTGCTGCCGCTGCTGCTGCCTGCAATGCCTCCTGAGCCGCCGGATCTCCCCCAAGAGCCGCTGCCGTATTGCGGGCAGTTGCTTCGTCGCCGCTTGCAATTGCCGCTGCCATTTGCGCCGCTGCATCCGGATTGTCTGTAGCAACACCTACTGCAACGATTTTATTGGAAGGATTATACCGGCTGCTGTTAAACTCCGTCCGGCTTTCCTCTACGCCATTTACCGTAACCACTTTCCAAAGCTTGGCCGTATATCCGGTATGTGCGCTGGAAACCGTTGCAAAATAACCAATTCCCTTCGTACCGTCTGCCTGAAGAGTAACTCCCGGCGGCGTCTCGCTTAAAGTTTCGCTGACATAGGATACTTCTCGGTTGGCAGGTCTTGTCTCTTCTCCATAGATCGTAAAATAAATCTGCCCGCCGCTGGTATATCCCTCGATATAAATCGGTGCATCTGTGCTGTTTGTAAATTTTAAATCCTTGGATGTCCCGGCGATTGCCGCATCCATAGAAGGTTTTACATAGGTAACAATCATAGAATGGTTAAACCGTTCATCCACCTGCAGTTCCGAAAGAATCACTGCATTGTATAAGGTCGTAGACACCTGACAGATTCCGCCGCCATAAGTCTGTACGGTTGTTCCGTTCTCATAGGAGCCCGCCAGCTCATATCCGTTTTCTGCATCAAAGGGACTGACTGCCTCATACACGGAAAACTGCTCGCCCGGGTAGATAACAGATCCGTTGATCTTTGCCGCGCCGTTCTGTACATTTTTGGCCCGTCCTGCTGCAGATGAGCTGTAATCTGTATGAAAAGCTCCCAGTACATCTTTTACCTTTGACAGCTCTTCCTTTGTTCCCTGGGGCTCTGTCACTTCTGTTTTCAGAGAAATAGACGTACTTTCCTGGTTCCATTCTTGTTTAAAATAATTCTGAATCGATTCCACGGAATCTTGGACACTTACCTGGATGCCATTGGCTCCTTCGATAATCTTAAATTCGCCGTCTTCTCTTTCCAGACCGCAGTTCACAGCTTCCTGATTTAAATTCTCTGTATTGATCTCGAGCAGTGTTTCAACTTTATTCTCGTCAACATCAAATGCAATTTCTAACTTCTTCGGTTCCTTCTCCAGATCCTTTTTGTCTTTGTAGCGTGTAATCAGACTTCCTGTCTTTCCCAGATTGGCCGCTTCCTCCACTACCTCCGGATTGGCAATATCAAGTCCAAGATCTTCTGCAGATACCTGTATGCTCTTGTCACCCGTCGTTAAAGTAAAGGTCTTATTCTGCAGGGAATCCACATAATCGGAAAGCTCCTGTTTCGCTTCCTGCACTGTCATACCGCTGACATCAAGATCGCCGATATATACGGTATCCGGAATCAGATCATCTTCCTCTGCACTTACAGTCATCAGGGAATATCCTGTAAATCCCACTGTAAATGCCAATACAAACACCGGCAGTAGTTTTAAATATTTCTTCATAGAATTATCCTCCCTGTTTTTGCTTATATTTTACATTTTTATATCGTTATACCTGCCGGCATCCCGGCATGCATACTCCTTTAGAATACCCGCTTAATGTATACCACTGTTATTT
>CANODN010000061.1 GCA_947564765.1 uncultured Roseburia sp.
ACGCTTTTTTGAGGAATGCGAAGGAAAGAAATGGAAATACATCGTGCGGTTTAAGCAAAGGAAGATCCGAATTAAAGTCAAAAACAGCATCAAAGGATCTGCCGGAAAACCGCTCTATGGCTGTAAGAGGTTCCTGTTCGGAAGAGAAAATTTCCACATGGCATCCGGCCTTTGTCAGAGCCTTTGCAAGGGAGTCGGCAAAATAAAGATAGGAATTGTAGCAGACAGGTTTTAATGCAAATATCAGAATATGTTTCATGGTCATGCCTCCGGTTAAAAATGTCTTTTTGTTTATTTTATCCCAGATAAAAAATACGTCAAGACTTTATAAAATTTTGTGCAAAATGTCCTTTGATTTTTAGAAATAAAAGAAATAAAATAAGATTCGGAAACAAAATAAAGCAATGAACGACACATGTGGCGCGCTGCGCGTAAATCTGATTACGGTACAGCGGATGCAGGTGTCTTTTTTTGCGCAAAAATAAAGGAGGATCTATGGAAAACAATCAATATCTTGGTACAGAGAGGGTTGGAAAGCTGCTTACGAGGTTTGCAATCCCATGTATTTTTTCCCTTATCATTTCATGTCTTTATAACATTGTAGATCAGATTTTTGTGGGCAACGGCGTCGGCTATCTGGGCAATGCGGCTACCGGTGTTATTTTCCCGATTACCGTTGTGGGCTGGGGAATGTCACTGTTTTTTGGAGACGGTGCCGCAGCGCATTTAAGCGTGTCTCTGGGACGAAATGAAACGGAAAGCATCCACAGGGGAGTGGGAAATGCTGTTTTGAGCTCTTTTCTTTCCGGAGTGGTGATTATCGCAATCAGTTATGTCTGCGGTGATGCTTTGCTGCAGCTGATTGGCGCGACGGATGCAAACCTTGCAATGGCACATGATTACGGGTTTATCATTTACGCTATGATGCCCCTTGCAATGGTGCAGAATACATTGGCGTCAATTATTCGTGCCGACGGAAGTCCACGTTATGCTATGGGAGCTATGCTAATTGGCGCAGTAATCAATATTATCGGTGATCCGGTAGCTATTTTCGTGTTAAATATGGGGATTCAAGGAGCTGCATATGCGACAATTCTGGGACAGTTTGTAAGCTTTTTGATTTGTGCAGCTTATTTGGCAAAAAGCAAGACGTTTCATATCTGCAAAGGCAGTTTCCGTTTGGATTTTACATTATTGAAACGAATTATGGCCCTTGGAACGTCAAGTCTTTTGACACAGCTGTCGATTGTTGTCATTACGGTAGTGAATAATATTCTGCTGGTGCGTTACGGAGCAGAGTCAATGTATGGAGCGGATATTCCTCTTGCGGCTTTTGTCGTTATTATGAAACTGTTCCAGATTGTGTTGAATATTGCAATCGGAATCGCTGCGGGAGCACAGCCGATCGTGGGATACAATTACGGAGCGGGAAAATTTGATCGTGTGAAGGAGCTGCTGAAGCTGATTGTCGGATGGACAGCAATCGTCTGCCTGGTCTGCACGGTTTTATTTGAGGCAATTCCCCAGGTATTTATTCTGATGTTTGGTGCAGACGGAGAACTGTATACACATTTTGCTGTTTTGTGTCTGCGGATATATCTTTCTCTGATTCTGTTTACCTGTGTTCAGAAGGTATGCGCAATCTTTTTGCAGTCTATTGGCCATGCCAAAGCAGCAGCGCCGCTTTCTGTGCTGCGAGATGTATTTTTGATTGTATTCTCACTGGTTGTGCCGATGTTTCTTGGGGTTACCGGTATTTTCTGGGCAGCTCCTATTGCCGATCTGCTTGCGATTGCAATTACGGCAGTGGTTATGGTGAAACTTTGGAAACAGCTGGGAGAAACAGAAGAGGGAAATGTTTCAAAAAAGGCGCTTCCCAACTATCCTACAAAGGAAGGCGTAGTAGTTACCATATCTCGGGAGCATGGTTCCGCTGGAAAACGTATCGGTCAGTTGGTTGCAGAAAAACTGGAGATTCCATGTTATTATAAAGAAATGATAGCCATTGCCGCACAGGAAAGCGGACTGACGGAAGAATTTATTTCCAATTTGAATTCAGATGAAAATGCAGTAATGAAAGAGCTGTATTTAAGTACAAATGTGGTGCAAAATGCAATTACGGCTCAGGATCAGGCAATCCGCAGAATCGCCGATGCAGGTTCCTGTGTCATTGTAGGCCGTTCCGCAGACTATGTTTTGAGAAATTATAAAAATATTGTGAGGATCTTTATTACGGCTCCAAAAGAGTACCGTACCAAAAAGGTAATGGAGATGTATGGTGACAGCCCAGAACAGGCGAAAAAGAGCATTGCCCGTTCGGATGCAGCCAGAAAATCCTATTATGAGAGCATTACTGGGAAAAAATGGGGTGATTCTCATCGCTATGAATTATGTGTAGACAGTTCCATAGGAGTGGAAGAAACCGCAAATATGATCTTTTCTTATATAAAAGCCGTTTCTAAAAGGTGATGTTCAAAAAGCAAAAGAGTGCAGAATCTATCGTGTTCTGCACTCTTTTTATCTGCCTTAGTATGTAGAAAGGCTGCCTGTGACCGTTTTTTGTGTCTTTTAGCTGCGGAAGTTTACTTTTCGGAATGCGCTGTAAACCTTTGTATTTTTATTTTTGATGTAACCGCGTATTTTTACGGAAACCTTTCCGTTTGTCCGGATTCCTTTTTTCAAGGTTACTGCTTTGGAACCGGAGGCTGCTTTTTTATAGGCTTTCTTTCCCTTCTTTACCCATACTTCAAAGCCTGTTTCTCCCCGCTTTTTACAGGTGATTTTAAGGCCCGTAGAACCGTAATTTTGTACGCTCTTTATTTTGGGTTTTGCAGGCTGTGTTGCAGTGTATAAAATAGCGGACTCTGCGCCGGTTCCTTTCTTGTTGGAAGCAGTTACTTTAATCTGATATTTTGTTTTAGCTTTTAGTTTTTGGATCGTTAAGGTAGTCTGCGGGGTTGTTCCTGCAAGCTGCCATGTTTTATCTTTTTGGATATAGACAGTGTAGGATGTTGCATCGGGCTGTGGATTCCAGGTAATCTGCAAACCTTTTTTCTGAGGTATGGCCGTTACATTTTGTACCTGTCCGGGGATTTTTTGGCTGCTGTTGTTTTGTGACAGCTTGCTCTGTTCTGTTAACAGTTCGTTTATAGTCTGTTGGATTTCATTATCCAGTGCATTTTCATCTGACAAAATCTGTTCCGCTTTTTTTAATGCAGCCGTAAAGGACTGGGAATCGGAATAGGAGGATAAATCGATTTTTCTGCAGTCTGTAATTGCCTTCTGCAAATTTGTTTTGTCACCTTTTGTGTATTCGGCATATTGAATTTTATCCAGTAAATTTGTCCATGCACGATTGATGTCATTTTGGTCTGCCTGGGGATCTTTGAATGTATTTTTGGCAGTTGTCAGCGCTTCCTGATAGAGGCTGTATACGGCGGGAATGACATTTTCCATATCGAGCTCTTCGGCATAGACAATCACACGGTATAAAATGCCGTTATCCTTCTCTTCCGTGTTTGTTTCCGGTAAAGAGGGAGCAGGAGCACCGATCAAATCCTTTTGTACAGGCTTGCGCAGTTCAAACAGGTTCTGGAAAAATGCTTCTTTGGCAGTTTCCAGCTTGTCCGGATCGGCATTCTCATCGGCAAGAAGCTGATCCAGTCGGTTTTTGGCAGCTGTAAAAGATTCCCAACCTTCTCCTTGTGCATATACATCCGTTTCGTAGAGATCCGTAAGCTGTGATGCAGAAGTTGCAGAGGAGTCTGTGCCGCTATCGCCGTTCTGTCCGGTGTAAACAAACCGGTCTATGTCAATCACAGGTGTTTTACATACAATCCGAATCGTATGGTTTCCATTGGAGAGGTCTGTTTTTTCATAGAGCTTTACACCGGAGGCTGCGCTCCCCTGGCAGGAGATTTCTTCCATTAATTGATTGTCTATATAAATCAGAGCCGTTCCGAAATTGACATCCTTCTGACCATACCAGGCAATGCTGTTTCCCTGGAAGGTAAAGGATACGGCTGCATTCGCCTCTTGTGTGTATTTGCATGCACCGCCGGAAAAGCCGTTTCCGGATTCTGATTTCCATTCGCCTGTAAACGTTATATCATTTCCGGATTCCTCAACGCTAAATTCCTGCTTTACGGAATCCTGTCTGGAAAGCTCTTCCGCCCGAAGCAGCAGATAGTCAGAGAAGGTGCAGTCAAATTCTGCTTCATCACCCGGAACATTTGTAGCAATGACCTGATTGTTGACATAATCTACAATACGGTATAACCGGTTGGGATTTAAGCCCTTTAACACTACCTTTGGATTGCCTTGCGGTTGGTATTTCCGGCCGTCCCGGTAAAATGCATAGTACATGGTGTCGTCTTTGTTTACAACGTAGGTTTCATAAGGATCAAAACCGTAGCTGTAGAGATCGCCGACAAATTCTCCTCGCTGCAGATCTACATCCTGTGCAATTTTAAGCCAGCGCTCGTATTCCGCCTGCTGGTTTCCCGTCATATTTCTTTTCTCAATCAAAACCGCTCCCGTTCCCACTGCGGAGGGATACCAGATTTCATTGTGGTCTGTTGTAATCGGAAAATAGTCGCCGCAAAGAGCTTTGTATGCTTTTACCCTTCTTCTCGTCTGATCCACACTGGTGGGATCGGCCGTTGGCACCTGCGTTACGTATGGAAGGGAGTAATAATCCTGGGGCGTTCCGCAGTTGCATAAAAGATGAAAGGCATTTTCGTCACATTCGATCATTGCCTGATAAATTTCACGATAGAAAACGGCCTGCTGTTCCGTAGATTCTTCCGGTCGTTCGTGGTGATGCTCCGGATGATAGCATTTGGGAATGCTCCAGACATAATCGCTTTTTAATCCGTCAAAGCCCCAATCGCCGATTGCTTTTTTTACAAAATCCACCTGGTTTTGAACGGCGCCTTCAGAAGATGGACAGAGCGCGTAGCCGGTTGTGCCGTTAAACTTGTCCTTTGCACCGGGACCGGCCAGCTTTCCTATCGTACCGTTTTGGTTCTGTACAAAATATTCGGGATGTTCTTGGTAAAGAGCGCTTTCTTCCCTTCCTCCGTCGCAGGGACGCCACCAGAGCAGAGCTGTCATGCCTCTTTTGTGGATTTCGTCGGTCAGAAGTTTCATGTCGGCGTCTTCATTTGGAAGTTTTTCTGTATTTAAATCCCATTCTCCGGCATTGATATACCAGCCGTCGTCTAATGTCACCTGTTTGATGCCCAGTTCCTGTAATTCATCCAGTTTTCCCAGAATGAGGCCTAAGGTCCAGTTAAATTCCCAGCCCCAGCTTTCCCAACGAAGATCATAGCTGTTGTCCGGTATTTGATCGGCGCTTAAGGTCTCAAATCCAATCTGGCGCATGCCGTCTGCATAGCCTCTAAGACCCATATAGTAGTCACTGTCATGAACAATGACAAATCCTTCTCCAGCAGATATGGTTTCCTGTGCGTTTATTGTTCGGGAAGGTCTTTTGATAGATGTATATACCGTCTGATTTTTTTCTTTTACTGGGGTCTGAAGTTCCCGGCGGGTTGCGCTGGCATCGCCCACGGTAATTCCTCCGTGTTCGGAATAGATATCAGCAGCCGGGACTCCCACAGAGGTTTCATCCTGTCTGTTGTCACGTGAAAAGGCTGCATTGTCAGATAGGTCGATTTTCTGCAATGTGTCGTAAAAGCTTTGTTGGCCTTCACCGCCGCCGTTATAGCTCCAGACTGTCTGGGCCGGGTCCTTGAGGGCAAATTCACAGTCCGTAAAACTCTGAATCGTGATGTCTTCGCCGCCGGCTTTGTAGCTGGTCTTTATATGTAAAAGTCCTAAAACTTCATCTACAGATTCCAGTTCGCAGATTCGTGTAAGTCCGGTACTTTCAGAAACAGAGGTTATCGTCATTCTGTCTCCGTTTCCGGCTGTTCCTTTTACATCCTCTTCTATCTGACAGGTGAAGTTTTCAAAATCAGATACCTGAGATCCGTTTACTACCGGATAACTGATATACGATGGCTGGCTCATCTGCAGCAGATCGCCGTTTTCCTGATATCGGTAGAGGCTTACCTCGCCGGTTGACGGATGAAACTGCACCTGAATGCCGTTTCCGTTCAGTACTGTTGTTTCTTCTGCCGATGCCCTGATACCTGTGGCTGCAATTCCAAAGACGGCAGCAAACAGCAGTGTTTTTAAGTGTTTTTTTCCCATGATACATTCTCCTTTTTGCTTTTGTCTATTGTAACATAGGGGAGATGCCGAAACAATACAGAAAATCTGCCACTGGCAGATTTTCCGCATACTAATGCATAAAAAGTGTAAAGACTTTGAGAATTCAATAGGCTTTACACTCTGGTATGTGATCTTTCGTTGATTATTGAGGGAGAAATTCGTTGATTCTTAATATTTCCGTGATCGTTTCAGTTTCATCTTTGAGGGTACGGATATCTCTTCGAATGTCCCTTTCAAATATTTTTATATCTAGTTGCAAATCGTTTAGTTTTTTGGATAGATGGTCTTGTTTAAATTCTATAACATCTAAACGTTGTTCTATGGAATCGAGCCGAGTTTCAATGGATTCGAAGCGCTGGTCCATAGCATCGAGGCGGGAATCCATTGCGTCGAAACGCTGGTCCATAGCATCGAGACGTGAATCCATGGCATCGAGGCGTGAATCCATAGCGTCGAAGCGTCGATCCATGGCATCGAGACGTGAATCCATAGCGTCGAGGCGCCAGTCCATAGCATCGAGGCGTGAATCTATTGCGTCAAAGCGTCGATCCATAGCATCGAGGCGTGAATCTATTGCGTCGAAGCGCCGATCCATGGCATCGAGGCGTGAATCCACAGTATCGAGTCGATCGGTGATTGGTTTTAGACGTTCATCAAGTTTTATATCCAGTAATTGCGAAATTGCTTTTAAATCGTCATTTGTTAATGTCATTTTATCACACTCCTGATGTGGGGCTGATTTTGTTGGTGAGTAGAAGTATATCACATACAGAGTATAAAGTCTATTGAATTATCAATGTGCAAAACAGGTTAAAAATTCTGTTATTTTGAAAGAAAATTGCAGGAATGGCGTCATATAGAGTGAACTGCTAAAATACAGAGGGAGGAGAATACAATGAATGACAAGGACATTGTGCAATTATTTTTTAAACGTTCACAACAGGCAATTAATGAATTGTCAAAAAAATATGGAAAGCTGTGTTTTCACATTGCTTTGAATATTTTGAAATGCAATGAGGATGCCGAGGAATGTGAAAATGATACTTACTTAAAGACATGGAACAGCATTCCGCCTGACAATCCTATGTATTTGAGAGCCTATGTCAGTCGGATTGTGCGCAATTTAGCATTGTCAAAATATCGGTATAATCACAGAAAAAAGAGGGATAATCATCTTCAAGTCTATTTGTCGGAATTGCAGGATTGTATTCCGGCACCTTGGGATGTGGAGGCTTCTGCAGATGATACCGTGAGCAGAGCGATCCATGCTTTTTTATTAACGCAAGATTCGACGGTCAGGGCTTTGTTTATCCAAAGATATTTTTATATGGAAAGCATTTCCGAACTTTCAAGGAAATTCGGGCTGAAAGAAAGTAATATTTCAACGAAACTGAATCGGACAAGATTAAAATTGAAGCAGTATTTGGAAAGAGAAGGAGTAGTGCTATGAAGTCAGAAGAAAGATTGTTAGAGCTGATAGGAAATATTCCGGAAGAAATGTTGGAGGAGGCTTTGAATGTAAAAAAGATAAGGAAAAAAAGAGTATTTTATGGTATTGCAGCAGCAGCCTGTATGGTTGTGCTGTTTCTGAGATTTGTTCCTGCAGGACAGGTGCTGGCGGCGCAGATTAAGGAGTATGCAGAGCGTTTGTTGGAAGAACTGTTCCCGCCAAAGGATATTACGCTGTCATTGGAAGGAACAGAGGAGAATGTTGTTCATGAGGTCTATGGAGAGCTGCCAAAAGAGGCGGAAGATCTTTTGAGAGAAACAGAAGAAGTTTCGGGGGGAAATGCAGATAAGGCAGGCTTTGCTATTTATGTTGATACAAGTTCTTTTGAATTGACAGAAAAGGAAGAATGCCATATTATTCGTGGAAAACGCACTATTTACACAAGGGAAGATGCTGTCAGGGATAATGCGGCAATGCTTGAAGGTTTGCCGGAGGAAGAAGCAGAGCAAAAAATTTTAGAAATTATGGAGCATACACAGGAGTTTTACGACAATTTTTCTGCAGGGGAGATTCGGATTATGCAGAAACAAGAGGTTTCTGCGGAGGATGCCGCTAGGAAAATGCGGGAAGAAATGTCAGGACATTATGCCAATGTATCTGACATCATAGTTTCCGAACTTCCCAAAGGACTGTATCTTCGCGGGGATGAAGGACTGTCGGGTGATTGTGAAGTCAAGGAGGTTTATTTTGTAGACAATGGTCGTGGCGGTGTATTCGTTATCACTGCCAGTTATATCGTGGAGGCAACAGAGGGAACGGGAGCCAGATTCCATTCCATGATTGAAACGTTCAGGGTATTGGAGCTTTCTGATTATACGCAGATTCTTACATCGGATGAGGCAGAGCTTACAACAGAAGATGTAAAATAATGGAAGAGCAACGAGGTTATTGCCGCAGAAATTATGCAGCGGTTAGGCGCAGTCTATGTTCCATATACAGTTATGTGGAGAGAAGGAATGCCTTACAGTGTGTGCGAAGATTTTTTGAGAGAGGATGATGTGGAAAAAGATATTGCAGAGAATTACACTTTTAAGTAAACAGATTGGGAAAAGGTTATTTATCCATAAGCAGGATAGATAACTTTTTTTGTTGTAAGAATATAGAAAATCTTGTAAAATGAATCATTATGGCATACAATATTTTCAATGTGTGTTACAATGGAAAAATATCGTAACAGTTTGACATATCAGTTTACAGGGAGGTTATCCATGTTAGAATTAAAAAATATATCCTATGAGGTAGAGGATGATCAGGAGAGCCGGGAGATATTAAAAAATATCAATCTCACCATTGACGATCATTTTGTAGCGATTACAGGTCCCAACGGAGGGGGCAAATCCACCTTGGCGAAGATCATTGCAGGCATTATTAAGCCCACGTCCGGTCAGATTTTTCTGGACGGCAAAGATATTACAAATCTGAATATCACAGAGCGGGCTAATGTGGGAATCAGCTATGCATTCCAGCAGCCGGTGCATTTTAAGGGACTTACAGTCAAGGATCTGGTTTCTTTAGCGGCAGGACGTAAAATGACGGTTTCTGAAATCTGTGAAATTTTATCCGAGGTAGGGCTGTGTGCCAAAGAGTACATTGACAGAGAGATCAACAACAGCCTTTCTGGCGGAGAATTAAAAAGAATTGAGATTGCCATGATTACAGCGAGAGGAACAAAGCTTTCGATTTTTGATGAACCGGAGGCAGGGATATGATATGATTCAAGCTCTTTTGAAGAAAGTGTATGGCTTAATAC